>JAFVOW010000039.1 GCA_017505625.1 Clostridia bacterium
ACAAAAGATTTAATAGCATTTGTAATTGACTGTTGTTGGGTAAAGTTAAAAGTGTTTTTTACGTAAATCTTTCTTGCGTTTGTGGGTACGCCACCAACGTATCCGTCTAAACCGTGAATATAGTCGCCACTACCAGCAGTTACCGTATAAGAAATAGTCTTAGTTTCATTAGGTTGTAAAGTGATTTTTGCCGTTAACTCACCGTTGTTGTGTGTAAAATCAGTATCAGCACTAACAAAGGTAGTGTTTTCGGGAATTTTATCAGCAACGTCTACATTTTTAATTTCGTTAGATACGTTTGTAAGAACAAAAGAAAAAGTAACGTTTTCACCAACGGAAACGGTTTGTCCGATAGACGGGGTAGATAGTTTTTCGGCTACTATATCTTTTAAGTTCTTAATTCTATTTTTTGTTTCTTGGGGTATTTCACCATCAAATATGTTTAATGGACGAATAATTGATATAGCGTTATACTTATCAAACAAATATCTCCCTGTATCGCCTTTAACAAAATAGTAGTCTAAATTACGCAGTTGAATCGTACCGTTTTCTTCAAACTTTTCTTGTTTATTTGTGTAGTTATAAACAGAACCCGTGCTATGAATAATTTCGGCATTGTCGGGAAGCCCTTGTTCTTTGCCTACGTAGAGCATTGCGTGTCCGTTAGTAGAGGCCCTTACTACTACAATATCACAAGGCTTAAGGGTTTCTCTAAATTCTTTTTCAACTTTTACTTTTTCTTCATCAGTTTCGTTGCCTTTGATAGCATAGTAAAAAACGCCGAGTTTTGTGTCTTCTTTTTTTGCTTCATCGGTAAGTTCAAAAGTAGTGTCTAGTTTAAAATCTAAATTAAGTGCTGAGTGATAAACGTCGTGAGTAAAATCAGCACAATTAGTGTAACCTATATCTTTTGAAGTATAATCTTCAGGGGTTTTCTTGTATTCACCATTTTCTCCCCTTGATTCCCAGCGATATTCATTTTTAGTAAAACTTGCATCGTTAAATTCGCTAGAAGTAAATCTGGTGTCGGCATACTGAATTCTACTGCCTCTTGCAAGATATGCTTTAGCAGTTTCTATTACTGCTACTTGCTCGTCAGATAACCCCCCACAAGCAGTATTAAACATAGTAAAAGGTAGTAAAGAGCAAAGAGTTAACATAAATGCTATTAGCTTTTTGAATTTCATAATTTTTCTCCTATACTAAAAACTTAAATTAATAATATCATAGTATTTATTTTAAATACAATAGATTGATTTAAGTTTGGTTATGAAGAAAAATAAAATGGGTGTGAAAAATTTTCACACCCATTTAAGGTTATCTTTTACTTAAAACTTCTTTTTCGTATTCTTTAACTTTTGCAAGATAATCTTGTTCGACGTTTTCACGTTTTAGATATTCTTCCCAAACAGCACCGATAGGTGCGGTTTTTAATTCTTCTTGTAATACCATTAAAGAAGTTAAGTCGGTATCTTGTAATTCCTTTAATTTATCGTTAGGTTGAAGTAGTGCAAACAACAAGGCTTTTTGAACGTTTCTTAGTCCCGTTACCCAAGCGGAAATTCTATTTATGCTAGCGTCAAAATAATCAGTTGCAACGAATACTCTATCTAAAGCATCGTTTCTAACGATTTCTTTAGCGATTTCTTTGGTTTCATCGTCGAATAACACTACGTGGTCGCTATCCCATCTAACGGGACGTGTAACGTGCAAAGCAATTTTTTCGTTGAATAATAATAACGAAGAAATTTTATCGCTTACCATTTCGGTGGGATGATAGTGTCCGTTATCTAGTAACGGTGTAATGCCTTTATAATCAGAATAAGATAAACAAAATTCAGCATTTCCTACAGTGTAACTTTCTAAGCCTATTCCAAACACTTTAGATTCTAAGGTTACGTACACTTTTTTCTTGTCGTAGGGGATAGATAATATTTCGTCTAAAGACTCCTTAAAACGACGACGGGGAGAAATTCTATCGGCGGGAATATCTTTATATCCGTCGGGAATCCAGATGTTCATTACGCAAGGTTCGCCTGTTTCTTCAGCAAAGTATTCTGAAATTTTAATACTGCGTTTGCAGTGTTCTATCCAGTAATCTCTAACTTCCTTTATTGGTGAAGAAAGGGTAAGGTTATCTTTTACCATATAGTGCGAAAAACACGTGGGGTTAAAGTCTAGACCTATGCCGTGTTTTTTAGCAAAATCTACAAAAGCCTTAAAATGTTTTGGCTCAATAGCGTTACGTTCAACGTAACTATCGGAAATAGAATAGCAAGCGTGAACGTTAAGTTTTTTCTTACCGGGAACGAGAGATAATACCTTTTCTATATCTTCAAATAATTGTTCGGGATTGGTTGCACGTCCAGGATAATTACCCGTTACTTGGATACCACCGGACAAGGCTTCTTTACTATCGAAACCAACAACGTCGTCTCCTTGCCAACAATGACAAGAAATGGAAACGTTTTTTAAGGTTTTTAGTGCTTTTTCAGTGTCTACACCAAGTTTAAGATAAGTTTCTTTTGCGAGCTTGTATGCATTTGTCATAGTAATTAATTCTCCATTTGTATTCTTAAGTTTCCTATTGCCGTTGCTTCTATCGGCATAGCAATAACTTTTTTGCCTGAAAATTGTTCGGTTAACTTGTTTAATGTTTGGTTTTTAGCACCACCACCTACGATAACTATATTGTCGTAGGTTTTATTTACGTCTTTTTCTAGTTCAAAAACACTTTCAGCATACGCTTTAGCAAGTGATAACAACGCACAGCGAGAAAGGTCTTTAACGTCTTTAAGTTCGGGAGCACCTGAAGCTTTTAAGCGAGACTTAAAAGTTTCGGTCATGCTATCTGGAGCAAAGAAATCGTTATGGTTAACGTTTACCGTATGAGAATAGGAGCTTTTTTCGGCAAGTCCCGCAACGTCTTTAGGGGTAATGCCGTTTTCCTTGCAAACGTTATTTATAACCCACATACCCATAATGTTTTTTAACAGTCTAAAGGTTTTACCTATACCGCCTTCGTTAGTGAACCCGTGAAGACGTACCTTCTCGTCGGTGTGTTTTCCCGTTTGTTTATTGCCAAGAAGCGACCAGGTACCACTAGAAATGTATACCGAACTGTCTCCACCGAGTATTCCTGCCGTATAGAAAGCACTTGCAGTATCGTGAGATAGACAAAGTTTAACGGGAACGTTACCTTTAACTCTTTTTTGAATTTCGGGCTTAAGGTCGCCGACTAGCGTACCGCCTTCGTAAAGGGTTGGGAAAAGGTGAGAGGGAAGACCAAGTTTAGAAATTATTTCCGCATCAAATTCCTTAGTGTCGGCGTTTACTAATCCCGTAGTCGTGCCGTTAGTGTATTCCTTTTTAATGTTGCCCGTAAGCATATAGTTTAGAAGTTCAGGCATTAGTAGAAAATCGGTTACCCCGTCTAGTCTACCAGCCATTTTATCTTCGTAGAGTTGATAAATGGTGTTATACGTTTGAAATGCTATACCCGTTCTTTCAAACAAATACTCGGGCGGAGTGATTTTATGTACTTCGGGAATAGATTTTTCCGTTCTAGAATCACGATAAGCGTAAACGGGCAAAAGGGGAGTGCCGTCTTTAATAAGGGCGTAGTCAACACCCCACGTATCGATAGCAAGACTTTCAATTTTGGGATACTTTTCTAGCGAAACGGCTATGCCGTTAACGATTTCAGAAAAGAGATTTTCTAAATCCCATATAAGATGCCCGTCTTGTTCTTTAACTCCGTTAGAAAAGCGATAGACTTCATCGGTAACGATTTCTTTACCGTCGAAATGACCTATAATATGTCTACCACTAGAAGCACCGATATCAATTGCAAGATAATATTTTTCCATACGTCGTTTCCCTTTAATGTTTATTAAAGAATTATATCACATAATTATTTTGTTTTCAATAGTTTTTAATAAATAAATCATACGATTTTGTACTTAATAAAAACCAAAAACGCTTGCAAAATTAAGCGATATGATATAAAATGATAAGGTGAAAAGAAATTATCAAATGCCCACTAACCCCGAAATCGCAGTAAGCTGTGCGTCGGGCGTAGAAAAGGTTTTAAAAAGCGAATTAAAACGTTTAGGATACGACGACTTTCCCGTTGTAAACGGCACTTGCAGTTTTAAGGGTACGTTATTTGACGTTGCTAACCTTAACGTGAATCTTAGAACTGCCGATAGAGTATACATAAAACTAGCTGAATTTACTGTTGAAGATTTCGATACTCTTTTCGAAGGTGTTAGGAGTGTAGAACTAGAAAGTTATTTACCCGAAAATGCAAAAATTATCGTAAGCGGTAAATGTGTAAAGAGTAAACTGTTTGCCGTATCTTCTTGTCAAAGTATAGTAAAGAAAGCAATCGTAGTAAGGCTTACCGAAAAATACAAAATAAATCGTTTATTAGAAAACGGTGCGTTGTACGAAATAAGTTTTTCTATATTTAAGGACGTTTGTACAGTTTTACTTAACACTAGTGGTGTAGGACTTCATAAACGAGGGTACAGAGATTTAGTAGGAATTGCACCTATCAAAGAAACGCTAGGTTCTAGTTTAATACTTTTAAGTGATTTTTATTATGATAGACCTTTTGCCGACCCGTTTTGCGGTTCGGGAACGCTTGCAATAGAAGCAACCAAAATCGCCTTAAATATAGCAGGTGGCATAAGTAGACGGTTTGCTTTTAACGATTGGACTAATTTCGACCAAAAATATTTTTCGCTTGCATACGAGAAAGCCAAAGACAACGAAAAACGTGATAGGAAAATAGAGATTTACGGTTCTGATATAGACCCTAAAGCAATTTCTATTGCAAAACGCCACGCTGAACGTGCAGGGCTAGATAAGTATATTAAGTTCGAGCAAAAAGACGTAAAAGATTTTTATCTTCCCCTAAAAAACGGAACGATAGTTTCTAATCCGCCGTACGGAGAAAGAGTGTACGATAAAAGAGAGGCTGAAGAGTGTTATAAGTCGTTGCGGAAATCTTTTGATAAACTAGATAATTGGTCGATGTTTATAATTACTAGTGCCAAAAACTTTGAAAAACAGTTCGGTAAACGTGCCGATAGAGAAAGAAAATTATATAACTCTAACAAAGAGTGTAAGTTTTATTACTACTATAATAATCAAGGAGAAAAACTATGATAGACGGTAAACTTTTAGCCGAAAAGCTTATAAAATACGCAGGTTGTTTTTTAGACTTAAATAAACGTGATGAAATTTATTTTAAGAACTTACTATTAAGAGAGTTTAAGCTTGAGGATGCCTATGCCGGCGACTGCGACTTAGATTATATCGAAGAATTTACCGTTCCCGATATGTTGACGGCGGAAATCGAACAATATGCTAGAGAAAATAACCTTATTGAAGCGGGCTTAGAAAATTTATTTAGCACCTATATTTTTGGATTGCTTACGCCAAAGCCGTCTGAAGTTAATGAAAAGTTTAATAAAATTCTTCAAACTGAAGGTATAGAAAAGGCTTGCGAGTATTTTTATAAACTTTCAATTAAAAACAACTACGTTCAAAAGACGGCGATTTCAAGAAACCTTATGTGGAAATTTGAGGACGGTAAAAAATATCTTGAGATTACCGTAAACCTTTCTAAACCCGAAAAAGATAACAAGGAAATCGCTAAACTTTTAACAAACACCGTTAAAAAGGACGTTAAATATCCCGCATGTTTTTTGTGTAAAGAAAACGAAGGTTATGCAGGTACTGTAACGCACCCCGCAAGGGAAAATATTAGAACTATTTCATTAACACTCGGTGGCGAGCCTTGGTTTGTTCAATATTCGCCGTATGCGTATTTTAACGAACATCTAATTGCTATCAACGAACAACACGTTCCTATGCATATCGCTAGCGATACGATAGATAAACTTTTAGACTTTGTGGACTTTTTCCCTAACTATATGATAGGTTCTAACGCCGCACTACCTATTATAGGCGGTTCAATCTTAAATCACGAACATTTTCAAGGTGGCGAACATTTAATGCCTATGCACCACGCACCGTTATTATCAGTGTTCGGTGGATATAAGAGTTCTACTCATAAAAAGGTTAAAGTTGGTATCGTTGATTGGTACAATAGCGTTATAAGACTAGAAAGTTCTAATAGACAAGAAATTGGCGACTATGCTAAAGAGATAATATCTTCTTGGGCAGAATACACAGACGAGGCGTGTGGTATTTATGCTCGCACGGACGACGTAAGACATAATTCTCTTGCTCCCGTAGTTAGAAAAGTAGGCAAGAAATATATTATAGATATGATACTTAGGAACAATCTCACTAGCGAAGAATATCCCGACGGTATATTCCATGCTCATCCAGAGTATCACAATATCAAAAAAGAAGGTATAGGCTTAATAGAAGCCATGGGGTTATTCATACTCCCAGGAAGACTTAAAACACAACTCTCTATGATAGCCGATATTTTATGTGGAAAAGAAGCGTATAGCAAAGTATCGTTATCTAGAAAAACTAACCCCTTATACGTACATAGAGATATGATAGCCGAACTTATGGAAGAAGGTTTATCTGAAACTAAAGAACAAGCCGAAAAGCGTGTAACCGACAAGGTTAACGACGTATGTAAAAACATTTTATTTAACACGGCAGTGTTCAAAAAAGACGACGAAGGTTATAAAGGATTTAATAGATTCTTAGAAGCGGTTGGTATTTACCGCCGTAAATAAAAAATTAACGGAGACAAAAAATGAAAGTATTAGTAACAGGTGGTGCAGGTTATATAGGTTCTCACACTTCAGTAGAACTTCTAAACGCAGGAAACGAAGTCGTATGTATCGACAATTTTATGAACAGTAAGTTCGAGTCGGTAAAAAGAGTAGAACAAATTACGGGCAAGAAGATTAAGTTTTATGAAGGCGATATCCGTGATAGAGCAATTCTAGATAAGATTTTTACCGAAAATAAGATTGACGCCGTAATTAACTTTGCAGGATTAAAAGCAGTAGGCGAATCTGTTGCAAAACCATTAGAATACTACGAAAACAACATAGAAGGTCTTTTGGTATTGTGTTTTGCAATGCGTGACCATAACGTAAAGAATTTAGTATTTAGTTCGTCGGCTACCGTTTATGGACTTCCTAAAACCGTACCGATAAAAGAAGATTTCCCGCTTTCAACTTCTAATCCTTACGGAAGCACCAAACTCTTTATAGAATATATGTTAAAAGACTTGTTTGCATCTGATAAGTCTTGGAATATCGCAATTTTAAGATATTTCAACCCCGTTGGTGCACACGAATCTGGTTTAATCGGTGAAGACCCCAAAGGTATTCCAAACAACTTATGTCCTTATATTACTCAAGTTGCAGTAGATAAAAGAGAATATTTAGGAATTTTCGGTAACGACTACGATACCCCCGACGGTACGGGTGTTAGAGACTTTATTCACGTAGTAGACCTATCTAAAGGACACGTTCTTGCAGTAAACAAACTAAAAGAAAACCCCGGTTTGTTTATCGTAAACTTAGGTACAGGTCAAGGATATTCAGTTCTAGATATGGTACACGCTTTCGAAAGGGTAATAGGTAGACCTATTCCTTATAAAATTATGCCACGCCGTCCCGGTGATATTGGCGAATGTTATGCAGACCCATCGTACGCACAAGAATATTTAGGATTTAAAGCAACTAAAAATATTGACGATATGTGCCGTGATGCTATGCGTTGGCAAACTCAAAATCCCGACGGATATGGTGAATAGTATAAAAGAGTAAAACGGAGAAATTCAATGGAAAAGAAAGTTTCAAATCCATCATTGATGCTTATAATTCTATGTGTTGCAATATACGCTGTCTCCCATATCGGAAGAAAGGCGTACGATTCCAACATAAATGAAATTATGTCTTTCTACGGTCAAGAAAAGTCTATCGTAGGGTTAGTGGGTACTTTCTTTTTTGTTTCTTACGCAATAGGTCAGGTTGTTCACGGCTTAATGTGTAAATACTATAACCCCAAAATAATCATTGGCGTAGCACTATTCGTAACTTCGCTAATGAATTTGTTGGTAGGCATAATGCCTGTATGGGGTTTTAAGTATATTAAATATATTTGGCTTATAAACGGTTTTGCTTACGCAACTTTTTGGCCTGTAACGGTTTTGGTAATGACCAAAGTTGTCGCAAGCAAATATAAAAGAAAAGCAATGGTATCACTTCTAATACCCGTTCCATTAGGAACTTTTCTTTCCTATGGAATAAGTGCATTGATGTCGTATTTAAATAGTTTCAAATATACTTTTTACTTGTCGTCAATATTGTTGTTGATACTAGGAATAATTTGGAGTTTAAGGGCCAACATACTTTTTAAAGCTTGTGCTGAACAAAAGAAACTTTTAAACGAGCAAATTATATCAAAGCCCCAACCACAAGAAAACAATTTAATAAAATCAAAAACTAAGGTGCCAAAATCGTTTATTTTAATGTTTTCGTTGTTAGCATTGCTTGCCGTAATAAATAACCTTGTAAAAGACGGTATAAATACTTGGACTCCTACGCTACTAAAGGAAAAATATAACCTAGAAAATTGGCTTTCAGTGTTACTAACACTGTTTCTTCCTATGTTTGCAATGTTCGGTTCGTTTTTCGCCGTTGCGTTAAACAAAAGAATAAAAAATTACTCGGCATCGTGTGGTATATTATATTTATTGGCCACTGCAGTATTTGTAATATTAATACTCTGTCTAAATCTTGATGCTTGGATAATAACGTTAATAAGTTTTATATTGGTTATTCTTTTTATGTCGAGCATAAATAACGTAGTTACATGCATTTTTCCAATGGAGAACGGCGATATAGCTAACCCAGGAATGGTTGCAGGGTTCATCGACGGTTTTTGTTACGTCGGCTCGGCAATAGCGTCTTTCGGTTTAGGGAAAATAGCAGAAGTATTTGGCAGTTGGAACGTAGTTATGTATTGTTTACTAGGCCTATGTGCTATCGCCACGGTATTATGTTTTTTGTCTATGTTTATACAAAAAAAGCAAAAATCTTAAAAAAACGAAAAATTCAAATAAACAAAAACAGTAAATTTTAACAAAAACTTAAAATTTGCTGTTTTTTTATTGCTAAAATTTTCAAAAAATGCTAAAATTTAAGAAAATTAAAAAATAGAAAGGTAAAATTATGCAAAAAGGTTATGTAAAAGTTGCGGTTTTTTCACCAAAAATTAAAGTTTGCGACGTAGAATTTAATACAAAAGGCATTTTAGAAGCAATTTCTAAAGCCGAAAATAAAAACGTCAGTTTAATTGCCTTTCCCGAATTATCACTATGTGGGTACACGGCGGGAGATTTAACTTATTCGGACGTTTTATTAGATGCTTGCAAAAAATCTTTACTAGAGATTGCCGAATTTACCGACGGTAAAAATATCATCGCTTTCGTTGGTTTACCACTTGCAGTAGACGGACTTTTGTATAACGTTTGTGCTTGTGTCGGTAACGGCATAGTTTTAGGCGTAGTTCCTAAAAGTTACTTACCCAACTACAATGAATTTTACGAAAAAAGATACTTTGTTTCTGCCGATGATACGTTGAGATTTATCGATTTAGATACTGATAAAGAAAAATTTTGTTCAGTTCCGTTTGGTACTAATATAATATTTAGCGAAAAAACTAATTCGTCGTTTAAGGTGGCTTGTGAACTTTGTGAAGATTTATGGACGCCCGTCCCACCGTCAATATCGCACTCGGTAGGTGGTGCTAAAATTATAGTAAACTTATCGGCTAGCTCAGAAAACCTTACTAAACCTGAAACTAGACGTACTCTCGTTAAAGAGCATTCGGCACGAATAGCAAGTGCCTACGTTTACGCTAACGCTGGCGACGGCGAATCTACAACTGATTGCGTTTTTTCGGGACATAGTATGATTGCCGAGAACGGCGAAATTTTAACAGAAAACTTGCCGTTTGAAAACAATATGATTATAGCCGACGTAGACTTAGACGCTATAAACTTTCAAAGAAGCAAAACATTTAATCAAGTTTTCGGTGTTAAAAAGCAAGACTATCTGGTTGTAAGTTTTAGTCTAGATATAAATAAAGGAGAAACTCAAAGAACTTATAACAAGTTACCCTTTATATCGGTTGGCGAAGAAGAATTTGCCTTAAATATTCAGTCTGCGGGCTTAAGAAAAAGAATAGAACACACTAACGCAAACAAAATAGTATTAGGTTTGTCGGGTGGTCTAGATTCAACGCTTGCACTTATCGTTGCAGTTAGGGCGATGAAACAATTAAATAGACCGCTTAAAGACATTTTAGCCGTTACTATGCCTTGTTTTGGTACGAGTAGTAGGACGTACGAAAATAGTATAAAACTGGCTAAAGCTTACGGCGTTACGTTAGAAAAAATAGACATAGGCAAATCGGTAAAACGCCACTTAAAAGACATTTCTCATCAAGAAGACGTTCACGATGCAGCGTACGAAAACGCACAAGCAAGAGAAAGAACGCAGGTTCTAATGGACATGGCAAATATGTATAACGGATTTGTGGTAGGCACGGGCGATTTATCTGAACTAGCACTTGGATTTGCAACTTATAACGGCGACCACATGAGTATGTACGCAGTGAACGCTTCAGTACCTAAAACTCTTGTTAGGCATCTAGTAGGGTTTGAAGCCAAAAATAATAAAGGAAAATTAAAATGGGTTTTAGAAGATATTTTAGATACCCCCGTAAGTCCTGAACTTTTACCGGCAACAAACGACAAAATTAACCAAGTAACCGAAGACATTGTCGGACCATATATATTACACGACTTCTTCCTATATTACTTTGTAAAATGCGGTTTTTCTCCTGAAAAAATATATCACTCGGCAGTAAGAACGTTTGATGGCGAATTCGACGGTAAAACAATCTTGAAATGGCTAAAAGTATTCTTTAGAAGATTCTTTAATCAACAATTTAAGCGTTCGTGTATGCCAGACGGGGTAAAGGTTAGCGAAATTTCACTATCTCCTCGTGGAAGTTTCAAAATGCCGTCAGATGCAATCAGTAAACTCTGGCAAAAGCAACTAGAAAATTTATAATATTATATATATAATGTTTACGGCGAACTTATCCTAAAAGTTCGCCGTAAAAATTTTTAAAAAATTTAAAAAAACTTTTAAAAAACTCTTGACAAACGGCTTACAGTTGAATATAATAATAGTAATCATTACTGATAACGAAAATAAAGGAGGCAAAAAGTTGAGATATTCAAGGCAACGAGAGCTGGTGAAAGACGTTATTAAAAACCGATGTGACCATCCGACGGCTGATATGATTTATGAAAGTTGCAGACTTCTAGAACCTAACATAAGTTTAGGTACGGTTTACAGAAATCTTAAACTTTTAGCCGACGAAGGCGACATAATAACGCTGGAAACTAGCGATAAGAAAATTCATTATGACGGCGATATATCAAGGCACAGTCATTTTATATGTGAGAAATGTGGAAAGATAATAGACTTGTTTAAGCCGTCAAAACTACCCGATGAGTTAACGGAATTAGGTCTAACTGTAAAGGGTGAGAAGTGCATATACTATGGTGATTGTACCGATTGCACTATTAAAAATTAAAAAAATAAAAATTATAATAAAAGGTAAATTAAAGGAGAAAAAGTTATGAAAAAATTTGTATGTAGTATTTGTGGTTACGTTCACGAAGGAAATGAAGCAATTACTTGCCCTCAATGCAAAGCACCTGCTTCAAAGTTTAATGAACAAAAAGAGGGCATGAGCTGGGCTGCAGAACACGTTGTTGGTATAGCACAAGGCGTAGACCAAGAAATTATCGACGGACTTAGAATGAACTTTAACGGTGAATGCACCGAAGTTGGTATGTATCTTGCAATGAGTAGAGTAGCTCACCGTGAGGGCTATCCTGAAATCGGTTTATACTGGGAAAAGGCTGCTTTAGAAGAAGCAGAACACGCAGCAAAATTTGCTGAACTTTTAGGTGAAGTTGTTACCGATTCTACTAAGAAAAACCTAGAACTTAGAGTAGATGCAGAAAACGGTGCAACCTTAGGTAAATTTGAACTTGCAAAACGTGCTAAAGAATTAGGACTTGACGCTATTCACGACACCGTTCACGAAATGGCAAGAGACGAAGCAAGACACGGCAAAGCTTTTGAAGGCTTACTAAAGAGATATTTTAACAAATAAGGAGAAAAACTATGAAATATGTATGCGACGTTTGTGGTTATGTTTACGATGAGGAAGTAGAAGGAACACCATTTTCTGAACTTCCCGAAGACTACGCTTGTCCCTTATGTGGAGTTGGCAAAGACCAATTTTCAGTAGAAGAATAATAACCTTAAAATTTTCATCATAAAAACTTATCAAAAATAAAAAGGCGAACAAAAAGTTTCGCCTTTTTTTATAGATAAAAAAGGCAAGTACGAAGAAGTACTTGCCTTAAATTTTTAATTAATACTAATAGCCTATTCCCACAGCAAAGAACAAAATTAAGATAGTTAGTAAGAAAATTAGTAGTTGTAAAATCCAAGTCCATTTTATCCATTTACCGTAACTAACGTTAGCCATAGAAAGACCGATAAGTAGTACGGGGTTAGTGGGAAGAATCATATCGGTAAAACCGTCTGCGATACAATAAGTTAAAATTACGGTAGCAGGGGAAATGCCTAGAGCCGAACAAACGGGCATTATAATAGGCATTATAAGCATAATTTTTGCTGAAGCCGAGCCGATAAAGATTTGTAAAAACAGTATAATGAAATATATAAGTAATACGCACAAGAACTTGTTTTTACCGCTTAGATAGTTAATTGCACTATTCATAAGCGTGCCGATAATGTTGCTTTCTTCAAGAACAAGTTTAACTGAAGTTGCAAGCATTATCATAAACACTGCGGGAAGCATTGATACGGCCCCTTTGCCTAGCCAAACGAATATTTGTTTTTTGTTTTTATTAACTATTAAACCACATACGATACCACCTACTAAAAAGGTTAGGGCAAGTATGGGAATAGCAAAACCTGAAATGGCACGAATAGACGCTAGTAAAACTAAAACCACTAACTGAATGGAAAAGAAAATAGCATAAGTCTTAAAAACTTTTTCAGAGTTTTCGTTGTTGCTAAAAGTTACGCTAAGAGTTTTAAGCTTTTGTTTATCTATATCAAAAGTTAAAGACGTTTCGGGGTTTAGAGTAATTTTTTTAGTATGAATAAATATGAAAGTTACAAGTACTATAAAGATTATAGCAAAGAAAATAAGTCTAAGCCATACGCCCGTAAAAACTGGAACGCCTGCTATTTGAGAAGCGATACCTACCGAAAAGGGATTGGTAATTGCAGCAGAGAATCCGAAACACGCCGATAGCATACAAACGCCGAGTCCCGTCATAGTATCGTAGCCTAACGATAAACAAAGAACGATAATGATAGGAAGTAGCGTGCAAAGTTCTTCAAACATACCGAAGAACGAACCAAATAACATAAAGATAAAAATGGTTATACAGAGTACTAAACGTTTTTTTCCTGAGAACTTAGTTACGCATTTTTCTATTAACGCTTTAACGCCGTTGGTTTTTTCCATAACGTTAAACACGCCTGCCATAACGAGTAGGAATAAACTTATCATTATTACGTTTAGTGCATCTGAACCACCGAACACTCTAAAAGGGGCAGTAATGATACGCCAAACGGCTATGCCTTTAATACCACCTTGCTGGTAAGTACCTGCAATAATTTTACCATCTTCAGTGTACTCAAAACTTCCTTGTGGTATAAAATAAGACAGCACTCCGGCTAAAATAAGAATAGCCGAAAGCATTGCGGTAATAACTAAAAAAGATTTTAGCCCTATAGCACTTTGAGTTTTTTCTTTTGTGTTTTCAACGTTACTCATAAAATTATAACCTATTCGCTACAATTTTCTTTTAAAATTTCACTTGCTACGTACCATTTAACCGCAGAACGCAATTCCTCGGGTACGAAGAAATAAATTTGTTTGTTTTCGTAAATTTCAAAATCTTCTCCCGCACCGAAAAGTAGACGGTAGATAATTTTCATATCGAACTTCTTAACCGTTTGTTCGCCGTCAATAGTGCCAACGTATGTTAGCCCACTTCTATCTAACGTACATTCGCCAAACCCAGCCGTTCTAAGCATTTTCTTTCCGTCGAAAGACTGATGTTTTAGTTCTACTTTAGAGGAGAGTTTGTAATCAGGGTTAGACAAAATTTCATTTTTTAATACGTCTTTTTGCCATTCGTACCACTCGGCAATCGTTTTGAAATTTACGTCGCCTGAAAGTTGATATCTATCGTCAAGAGACACTTGCATACCACAATGCTCGCAAGTAATAGTTCTTTTATTAGTTTTTAACGTAAATTCAGAATTACATTTAGGACAGCGACTTAAAATATTTTCTAAACCCACCGCTAAGGTTTTATGTTTGTATTTAACGCCTGGGTTTTCAGAAAGCCACTCAAATTCGTCGTAATTAAGGGCAGTATTAATTTTATCTTTTACTTGTTCTAGTTCAGTGTTTTGAATTTCTTCAGCTGTAAATAAAAGATTAAGTTCGGCGTTCACGACAGATTTTTTTCGAGTTTTATCACCCCATTTAGGACAAGCGAGATAATCGCCGTAAAGGTTAATAGTATAAACGGGAACACCCATCTTTTTAATAAACTTAAAGGTTGCTTCTTGAATACCTTCAAACTTACCGACCGTAGAAAGTCTAGCTTCAGGCATCATCACTAGCACTTTACCACTTTTTATAACCCTTAAGCAGTTTTGAACGTTTTCTATGTCGTTAGCGAACATACTCTTGGGGAATACGCCGGATTTTCTAAGTAGCCACGCAAGTTTTTTATTATAAAAATATAACCTTGCGGCAATAAAATGCGGGTTTTGTTTTTTAAGCATTAAAGCGGAAAAAAGAAAATCGTAAAAAGAACCGTGATTACACAACACGATACAAGGTCCTTTAACTTTTGCGTTTTTCTTATACTTAAATCTAAACTTGAATTTAATAATGATAGCAAAAATAATCTTTTCAAAGAAATTAAAAATAAAGTTGTGTTTTTTGACAACGGTATCCGACTTATACGGTTCATGGGACTTAGCAATAAGTTTATTTACGTAGTCGAACAATTGATTTCTTTTAATGGCAAGAATAATAATCAATGCAACAATTATAGCGAATACTATTAAAGAGATAATCCAGCTAGCACTGACTGCCATGTGCCCAAGACCAACGCCTATCATTATAGAAGGAATAGAGCCTAGCGTGGTAAGAACAATATATCTTGGGTATTTGGTGTTTAGTGAAGCCGTAAAGAAACAAATAAGACCGTAGGGAATAGCAGGTAAGAAATACAGCAAGAAAATGAA
>JAFVOW010000040.1 GCA_017505625.1 Clostridia bacterium
CTCGCAAATGTCGATAATGTATGCAAGGTCTTTTTCCATTTTTAAGTCTGCGATTCTCTGCGCAAATTGCCATGCTTCTCCTGTGTCGACGGAAACACCGCCTTTTCTTCCGTCGGCACTATGTACGAAGACGAATCGGACGCTTATATTAAAAAGATTTGGTATATGCTTTTTGAACAAGAAGTATCGCACCTACATTCTGCTGTAAAACTATTAAACAAATACGAGAAAAAGTCGTGGGACGAAGTTATTCCCGACGGCAATTTCCCAGAACTATTAAAACTTCAAGAAAACAAGTCTTACGTTAGAGAAGTTTTAGCAAAAACCGTTACCAATACGGGCGACAGAGAAGGCTATATTTCAGTAGACAAACTCGGCTCTAACGCTGACTTTTTTAAGTATCAGAAAAAATTTAACTCTAAACCCGAACAAGAACGTGGCCATACTGTAATCGAAGACCACATTAAAGAGTTCAAAAAAGATTACCGTTTCCAAGAAAAAGACCACCCCGTTAAGTGCTTAAGGTCTAGAACCGAAGATAATTATACTCTCGGTACTAAACCTAAAACTTGCTAAATTTGGCATATTTTAATTATCACCAAACGGCTAAAAATTTAATTAAAAACGGAAAACTTTTGTCTTATTATTTTACCGAAAACCATAACGGAATTAAACCTGCGTTAGTTTTAGTGTTTGACGACATGAAACACCATATAATGCCTATTAGGCAATCTCGTTTTAACGAGTACGTAGAGTTAATTGGTAAATATCACAAATAAAAAGTCCACTTATATTTTAAGTGGACTTTTTATACGTTTTGTAAGCCTAATTTTTCTCTTATAATTTGTAATTCTTTTATACTTTCCGTCTCTGCATTAGATATATTTTTTAATTTTTTCAATGCTTTCGGTCTAGTAAATAAAACTTTTATCCAGCGAATCGGATAAAACAATGGTGTCAACCACCCTACTTTTTTTAGCACGGGAAATGCCACCTGCATAAATTTTCTGTCAGGGAAAATTCTTTTTAAAATAGTTTTTCTCTTGCTTTTATTCGTTAGCACTTCGGTTGATTTAGTTTGTCCGGCTATTTCCGATTCTGCTTGTTTTTGACGGTTTTCGAGTACCGTAGATTCTAAAACGTAACCGGAAAGTTTACTAGTAAACTCGTCGGGATTAGCATCATTAAACCAATAATCTATAAGTTTTATAAATTCGTTATCAAACTGTTTTAACCCGCTTTTTTCTAGTTCAGTATTTAAATACGTTTTGTCTAGGTCGTAATTTTTAAGCATTAGATAAAGGTCAGTTAAATGTCTTATACCCACCCCTGCAGAATGGCCGAAATGATACGCTGAGTGTGCCAAAACGGTAAGATAAAAATCTTCTTTAGAATACTCGTATCTATAGGAATAGCCGTCTTTTAGTTTTGCTTTTTCAAAGCCTTTGCCGAAATATTCATCTAATTTCCCAACGAATAACGTTTTATGAAACTCATAAATAGTTTTGCTTTCGGGAAAAGCCATTATAACGTGGTGAACGTCGTCTCTAACTAGTTTTAGTCCTATTTTTTGCATTATAGAAATAAACTTTTTAACGTCTTTTATTTCCACCAAAATATCACAGTCGGAAACAAAACGCATATCGGTCGTAGGATATAATTTTTTTAGTTCGTATCCTTTAAGCGGAATATGTTTTATACAGTTTTCTTCTAACGCTTTTAAAACTTCTTCATCACCGTAGTTTTGACGAACGTCAACTGCGAGATGTCGTTCTGCCGATTTTTTTAAGGCAGTATAAAACTTTAGGGGTAGTTTTTCTTTTACCCCTATAAGCGAACGAAACACAGCAACGGTCATCGAGTGCGCTACGCATAAATTATAAAGTTTTTGGTAGTCTAGTTGGCTAGGCACACTGTCAACGGTTTTACCGCTAACTGCAAGTTTCACCCACTCAACAAAAACCTTTTCAGTATTATCCAAAATATTTTTAACCCTTTCTCCAAACCATTTTGTTAATGATTCCTACGTAAGACTGAATAATTTTAACAACTTTCGTTGAAACGTTACTGTCAACGTATGCGGGAACGTCTATACCGTTATCGCCGTTAGCGTGCATAGTAACGGCAAGGTCTACTGCTTGAAGTACTTGTTCGGTTGTAATTGAACCAATAGTAAACACGCCCTTGTCCATTGCTTCGGGACGTTCGGTACTAGTTCTAATAGAAACTGCGGGGAACTTAAAGTACGCACCTTCTTCGGGTATAGTACCGCTATCGGATACTACGCAAAAAGCATTTTGTTGTAATTTGTTATAGTCAAAGAAACCTAACGGCTGGCTTTGAATAACACGTTTATCAAACTTAAATCCACGTTGCTCGATAAATTTCTTAGAACGGGGGTGGCAAGAATATAAAATCGGCATATCGTAAGTTTTAGCCATAGCGTTTACTGCGTTCATAAGCGAAAAGAAATTGCTTTCAATATCAATATTTTCTTCACGGTGAGCAGATAAAAGTATATATCCTCTTTCTTTTAAGCCTAAATCTTGCAAAACGGTGCTTTCTTCAATTTTTTGTTTACAGTTATTTAGAACTTCTGCCATAGGTGAACCTACGACGTAAGTGTATTCGGGTTTTACACCTGAATCTAAGATATAACGACGTGCGTGTTCGCTGTAGCATAAATTTACGTCGCTAGTTACGTCTACTATTCTTCTAATAACTTCTTCGGGAAGATTTTCATCTTTGCAACGGTTACCAGCTTCCATATGGAATACGGGTATTTTTAATCTCTTTGCGGAAATTACCGATAAACACGAATTAGTATCGCCTAAAACAATAACTGCATCGGGTTTAACCTTTTCCATAAGTTCGTATGATTTTGCGATGACGTTGCCCATCGTTTGACCGAGATTTTCGCCAACAACACCGAGATAATAGTCGGGTTCTCTTAATCCTAAATCTTTGAAAAATATTTCGTTTAAGGTATAGTCGTAGTTTTGTCCTGTATGAACGAGAATATTTTCAAAATATTTATCGCATTTTTTGATAATTTCAGACATTTTTATTATTTCAGGGCGAGTTCCCAAAATAGTCATCAGTTTTAGTTTTTTCATGTTTTCTCCTTATAATCCGTAGTGGGGATACATATCTTTATGTTTAATTACCCAATCGGCGAGTTCTTTTACCATAGTTTCATAACTTGGAATTAGGTATCCAAACTCGTATCTTGTGCGTTTTAGCGATTTATCGGCATTTACGCCTTCTATAGGATTTATCGTTATACTATCGTTTCTTAAATATTTATTAAACAAACCTAAAAGGTCGTACTTTGAAATAGAAGTGTCGGGTACGGTATTATATAAACCGTGTGCTTTTTCTTTTGCAGCAATTTCCATAGTTTTAGCAAGTTGTAAGGTGGTTTGTCCCGTCCACATAGCCTTAGTGAAACCGTTAATCGTACCACCTTGTTGCATAAACCAATTAAGTAAACCTATTCCCTTAGGATTTATATCAGGACCTACTATAGAATTTCTTAATGTTATGTTTTTACCGTCTTCTAATTCTCCTAACGCTTTAGAACGGTCGTAAAAAGTTTCACCATCCCTAAAATCATCTTCGGTATAACTACCACGTTTACCAGAAAACACGCAGTCGGTACTCATATGAATAACTTGTGTTTCCGTTCCACTAGTAACGTCTGCTAAAAAATGTGGGAAATATGCGTTTAAGAAAGTGGCTAACCCTTTATTTTGCTCTGCAAATTGGTTTAAGATTCCGATACAGTTTATAACCGAATCGTAATTTCCTTGCTTGATTAATTTTTCCATTGACAACAAATCACGGGCATCTCCCGTAACGCTGTCTACGTAGTTAGATTTATTGCGGTCAAAACCAAGCACGTCGTGACCCTGTTCTTTTAGGTATAAGGATATAGTATGTCCTGCCATACCGTTACAACCCATAACGAGAAATTTCATTTTATGCCTCCAAATTTGCTATCTCGTCTTGAATATATTGCAATGAAAGAAGTGTTTCTTTAACTTGTTCTACTGATAAAAGTTCGGTGTTATTAGAATTAAACTCGGTTAAAGTATTTCTTTCAACGTCGCCTTTAGTGAAGTACTTATCGTAGTTAAGACCTCTCTTATCACAAGGAACTCTATAAAATTTGCCTAAGTCGATTGCGTTTGCACATTCTTCGTTAGTAAGTAAGGTTTCGTACACTTTTTCACCGTGGCGAATACCGATTACTTTTATATCTTCTTTTTTACCGCCAAAGAGTTCACAAACTGCTTCGGCTTGTGTTTGAATAGTGCAAGCAGGGGCTTTTTGTACTAAAATGTCGCCACTTTCACCGTTTTCAAAAGCAAATAGCACTAAGTCTACTGCTTCGTCTAAACTCATTATAAATCTAGTCATATTGGGGTCGGTTACGGTTATTGGCTTACCTTGTTTTATTTGGTCTATCCAAAGCGGAATTACCGAGCCACGACTGCACATAACGTTACCATAACGAGTACAACAAATTTTGGTTTTATCGGGACTTACCGTTCTTGATTTTGCTACGACTACTTTTTCCATCATTGCTTTACTAGTACCCATAGCGTTTACGGGATACGCCGCTTTATCGGTAGACAAACATACTACGTTTTTAACGCCTTCTTCTATTGCGGCGGTTAGTACGTTTTCAGTACCTAACACGTTAGTTTTTACTGCTTCTATCGGAAAAAATTCGCAAGACGGTACTTGCTTTAACGCTGCTGCGTGGAATATGTAATCTACGCCGTGCATAGCGTTTTTAACGCTTGCAATATCTCTAACGTCGCCGATATAGAATTTAATTTTTTCTGAAACTTCGGGCATTTTAGATTGAAATTCATGACGCATATCGTCTTGTTTTTTCTCGTCACGAGAAAAAATTCTGATTTCGCCAATATCAGTTTTTAAAAACCTATTGAGAACGGCGTTGCCAAAACTGCCCGTTCCACCAGTGATAAGCAAGGTTTTGTTTTTGAATAAAGACATTTTAGTTATTCTCCTTTTTCTTAAGAAGTTTAGTTTTAATAATTTTTATAAATTTTGTTTTTTCTGATTTTCCTAAAATTATAATAAACCCTACGATTGCTGAAATAATGCAAGTAATTATTCCACTGGCAATTAGTTTAAGCCAAGAGTTTGCAATAAACACTTTACTTACCAGATAACATAATATAGTTGACGCCCCCACGCAAACTATGCTTTGCACGAATACAAAATAAAATTTTAAAGGCTTACAGTGAATTATTCTCGTTGAATACGGCACGATAAACACAAGACTTTGTAGGGTCAAAAACGCCATACTACAACCGACGATAACACACATTTTTATTAAAGTATCGTCTATAAACTTCAATAAAATAAACATCACGGCAAGCGAAAGGACTGAAAACCCTATGGTTACTAAAGAATTAATTTTTACTTTATTCGCTGAAGTTATAATAGAGTTATATGCTGAGGCAACTAACTGTATCGGATACGGTGCAACTGCGACTATCGAAAGAATCCATAAAACGTGGGCGTCTTTACTAGGAACCCAAAGTTGAAAGAAATTCTTTCCGTACACAGCCATAAATACTACTGGTATACAAGTTATAAACGCAACGATTCGTGAACTGCTTAACAAGGTTTTTTTCATGCCCTCAAAATCGCTTTCGGCAAAGTGCTTAGTTTGTTTTGGAGCAAATACGTTAGAAAGCGTTACTATTATACTTTGAACGTAAATTGGAATATATTTTGCAACCGATACGATATCCATCGCTTCGGCATTTATGGCAACGTTTACAATTAAAACGTCTAGACTGTTTACCAAAATACTACCTACAGAACTGATAGTATTCCATATACCCGAAGAAACTAATTCCGCAACTTTATGAATATCAAAGTGCTTTCTAGATATTTTAATCTCTGGCATTAAAGTCTTATGTATTCTATAATTTCTAAAGGCGTTATAGAAACTACATAATAACTGAACTATGCCGACGTACCATAGTTTTGGTAAAAATATACTAAATATCGCAAAAGTTAAAACGCCTTTAAGTACCGTCGCTTCAGTTTTTCTCATTGCAACCATATCAAGTCGGTTTACAACGTAACCTGAACTCGTAAAGGTCGAAAAGATTAAATCTACAAAAAAGTGTGAAAATACTAAAATAAATAACGTTCTAACGTCACCAACTAGACTTTCGGGAACGTCTATTAAACTCGGCATAAAGGCCAAAAATAATACTAGCGGAACAGTTAGAACAAAGCACAAGAAAACGTTAGCAAAAAATACTGAAGAATAATATTTTAGTACGTTTTCAGTATCTTTTTTATAATAGCTTACTGCAATAAACCTACCAGCCATAGAGTTTACGGCGGTAGTAATTAAGGTTGCATAGCTTATAAAGTTGCTAGATAGTGTAATAAAACCGTTTCCCGACTGTATATTTTCTACGATATACGGAGTTAGGAAAAATCCTATTAACATGTTTACGACAAAAGAAATTACTTGCGTAATCATATTTATAGACGTTTGCTTTACACCGAACTCTGCTTTTTTATTCCCCATTTTAATTATTCTATCGGCAGTCTTGCCTTGTCCCTTTTGTTTTAATAAATAAAATTTCTCAACGATTGTTTTGCTTGTTCATCTAACAGTTTCATAATTGAAACATTATACTTTTTATCTATAGGCTCAAAATCCATTATTTGACTTGCAACCTCTTTAGGCCCACCGCAAACAAAACGAACACTTTTCGCTAGTTTAGAATTAATTACGCTAGACATTTTCGTAGATACAACACTTAAGCCGTGTTGTAAATAAAACGTAATTTTCGACGGGAAAGACACCGCTTCAAAGGGATTACTCACGTCTTGTAGATTTAGGCCTATATCACAAGATAAAACCAAATCTTTTAATTGACTTTCGCTTAGTTCTCCATGATAAACAATTTCGCAACCTTGTTTTGCTTTGTTGTGTTTTTCGATTGATTGCAATAAGTCTTCTTTATCTTTAGAATTTCCTGTACCACAAATATTTAATTGATAGTTACCATTTAAGTGTTTTGCTATTTCTACTGCAAGACCTACGCCACGAACCTTGTCAATTGAGCCTGAAAACAACAACTGAATGTTTGAATTTGTGTTGGACGCATTTTCTTTTAAAACACAACCGTCGTACACACCGTATAAAACCATATACGGTTTACCGTTATTTATATATTTATCATAAATTAAGTCGTTCACGATAATATAAGAGTCTGCAGCGTTTATAATTTTTTCTTCGATTTTGCGTGATTTTTCAGCATTTAAAATTTTAGGATTTACCGAATATATTTCTTCTACTTCTAAAATTAGGTTAAATCCTATTTTCTTTTTCGTTTTCATAATAGCGTTAGAAATAGAAGGTGCGTGATATACTATTACCGTGTCGTCTTTTTTGATATTTTTTATTAGATATTTGTATAATGCTCGGTTTCTGAATTTTGCCGTTATTCTCATCGGCATTTTCTTTATTTTAACCGTAGGTAAATATACTTCCTTTTGGTTTTCGCCTACCTGAATTTCTCTTTTTTTGGTAATTCCGTATCTATCGGACGGACACCATGAAACGATGGTTATCTTTTCTTCTAAACTTTTAACCAAACGTATAACGTACCCCATCTTAAATGATGCGGCGTTAGACCCTGACTTTTTATAATCGTCTATATTATTAGATTTGTAATAACCAACGTAATAAATCATTTTAACTCTTTTTCTTAGATTTTCTATACAACCTGTTTGCAAGTATTACGTACCACCTAAACGACAAAAATAGCGCAAACCATTTTGCTTTTTTGGGCATACTTAAACTTTTGTCAAATATAAACCATATTAGCAGTGGATACGGGTACAATTTTTCTTGCTTCATTTTCTTTAATTCGGTTTTTAGTTCTTGTTTTGTTTCCGCTAGCCGAACTAAATCAAGCACCACGCTTTGAACACATAAATGTATTCGTCTTTTTATGTTTTTCAAAACTGATTTTGGTAAATTTTCTCTTTTACACCTTGCGTATTCCTCTCTATAAATTAGGGCAAGTTTGTGTAAATTATCCTTGTGGCGAACTTGTTTTTCCTTTGTATGACTATGCATTGCAGAACCTTGTCTTTGACGGTAATAATAAATCTCTGCATTAGTTTCAAGACCAACGTGTTTACGGTAATTTATTTGAAACGCCCAAAGATAATCTTCTCCGTACGCAAGGTCAGTGTTATATTTTATATCGTTATCTAAAAGGTATTGCCTTTTTACAACGTATTGCCACACTCCCCCCTTAGAAGAATACCCGACTTGCTCTTTAATTTCTATTTCCGTTTTCTTTTCTGGGTTAAATTTACTGTCTTCTTCAACGTTAAAATAATCAAACGTTATAAGGTCGGCGTTTTTTTCTTCTAAAGAAGATAAAATTTTGCCTAAACAATTCGGAGCAATATAATCATCGGGGTCGATAAACCAAACGTAATCACCAGTAGCGTTATTTAAACCTGTATTTCTCGCAACGCAAACACCTGAATTTTTTTGGGCTATAAGTTTTATATTTGAATTATTTTCTATATAACCGTTTATTACTTGTTCGGAATTATCGGGTGAGCCGTCGTTTACGCAAATTATCTCGTAATCTTTTTTATCTAAATCTTGACAAAGCAAAGAATCAAGACAATCGGGAATAAATTTTGCCACGTTATAAACGGGTAAAATTATACTTAGTTTCATTTATTTTTTCCTTTTATTTACTAAAAAATTCTTCTATTTGCTTGTCCATACATTTAGAAACGTCTTCGCCTTTTGCCCAAACTTTTGCCCACTCTACCGTCTTTTCGATAGCCGTCGGTAAATTCCAACGTGGTTTCCAAGAAAAAGTCGACTTCAGTTTAGAACAATCTAGCTTAAGAAAGTTTGCTTCATGAGGACCACCGTCGTGTTTGTTAACCCATTTAAGGCCTTGTCCCCATTTCTCTACGAAAAGGTCGACAAGTTTCCCCGTCTCATAACAATCTACGTCATCAGGTCCTACGTTATAATAACCAGAGTATGCAATATCTTCATATTGTTTTGATGCTATCATAAGGTAAGCATACAAGGGTTCTAAAACGTGTTGATACGGTCTTGTTGAGTACGGATTTCTAACAATAATGTCCTTTTTATCTAACGCTGAACGTATACAATCGGGAACGATTCTATCATTTGCAAAGTCTCCACCGCCTATAACGTTGCCTGCACGGGCAGTTGAAATAGGTAAAGTTAACTTCCCATTTTTATCAGTAAAGAACGAACGCTGATAACTGTGCGTTACAAGTTCCGAACAAGATTTAGAGTTAGAATATGGGTCATAGCCGTCTAGTTCTTCGTTTTCACGATAGCCCCAACTCCACTCTTTGTTTAGGTAAACTTTATCAGTGGTGACGTTTAGAAAAGATTTTACCGAATTACTAAGTCTTACACACTCTAAAATATTTACAGTACCCATAACGTTAGTGTCGTAAGTGTAACGTGGGTCTTTATAACTATCTCTTACTATCGGCTGTGCTGCTAAATGCAAAACTATTTCAGGGTTAGCGGTATCAAAAGCCTTTTTTAGTTTTTCGTAGTCACGAATATCGCCGATAATCGAAGTCATTTGACTTGACAAGTCTAACACTTCAAATAAATTTGGGTTAGTTGGTGCGGGAAGCGAATATCCCGTGACGATAGCACCTGCATTTATTAAAATTTTACTTAGCCACGAGCCCTTAAATCCAGTATGACCTGTTAAGAAAACTTTTTTGCCTTTATAAAAGCTCAAATCAAAAGACATGTTTAGTCCTCCCAAATTTTCCAAGGTGCTTTGCCACTGTTCCAAAGTTGTTCTATTTGTTGTTTTTCACGCAAGGTGTCCATACATTGCCAATAGCCTTTATGCGTAAAACTCATTAACTCTCCCTTAGCAACTAGTCGTTCCATAGGCTCACGTTCTAAACTCATAGAATCTCCGTCTATATAGTCTAAAACCGAGGGTTCTAACACCATAAAGCCGATGTTAATTAGGTCGCCGTCTAAATCGCTTTTTTCTCTGAACGCTTTAACGCTACCGTCTTTTTCTATATCCAAGACTCCTTTCTTCTGACCAAAGTTATACACGGAAAGCGTTGCAAGTTTTCCATGAGACTTGTGAAACTTTAGAAGTTCTTTAAGATTTACGTCGCCAACTGCGTCGCCGTACGTAAGCATAAAGGGTTCATTTTTTAAATAATCACGAACTCTTTTTAATCTTCCACCTGTCATGGTGTTTAAGCCGGTATCCACAACGGTAACTTTCCACGGCTCGGTACGTTTATTGTGAATAACTACAGAGTTTTCGCTAGTAAAATCAAAGGTTACGTCTGAAGTATGTAAAAAGTAATCGGCAAACCACTCTTTAATAACGTGTTGCTTATATCCTGCACATATAATAAATTCATTAAATCCTTGTGCTGAATACGTCTTCATTATATGCCATAAAATAGGCATTTCGCCTATTTCTATCATGGGCTTAGGTTTTAAGTGTGATTCTTCTGAAATTCTCGTTCCAAATCCACCTGCCAAAATTACAACTTTCATGTTTTCTCCTATAAGGCTAGTTGCCTTTATTATTGTTTTATTCCCTTATCAATAACGTTTAGATAACTATATTCTTGATTTCTACTAAGTTTTAATATTCTTGCAAAAATACTCACGTTGCTCATACCGGCAATAAGTCCGTCGCAAAGAGATAACGTGTTCATATCACGAATTACTTCTAGTCCCAATTTATAGTGATGATTTTCTCTTGAAGACTCACTTTTCATAACAGTTTCATCGCCGTCAGTACGAACTACGTCATCAAAATAGAACAATTTTTCGCCAAATTCTTTTGAAAATTTTTGGATTGCCGATAAATCGTCGGTTGCAAGAAAAATTCCATCAAATTCGCCTTTATAAAATTGTTCCTTCGTAATCTCTAGATATTCATCAACGGTTACCATAAACGGGTGATTTTGATACCCTCTTTTAAAGTCCGCACCACGAACGTGAACCCCTAACATTTTTTTGTCTTTAATAGTAGCAACCGAGTTGTCTAAATAGGTTTTAGTTGGGTCGTTATATCTTAAATTCTCTCTAACGATATTAGCCATTGTCGACATATATGCGTCAGTTATCTTGTAGTTGTTTTCTATCATGCCCGTGTCAATTTCAATTTGCTTTCTTTGAATCCAATTATGACGCACGTAAGCATACTCGGTTTCGGCTTTTCTATAGTCAATTTCGGACACTGGCTTAAAATAATACTCAAATGGATTTTCCGTTCCGTTTATAGGATTAATTTCAGCGTAAGAAGAATTCTTACTCATAGTAATTACCGGTATAAACCCAAATTTTTTTGCAAAATACAATTCGTGTAAAACAAATCTAAGTTCGGCAAAGAAGCCGTCGCATCCCATGGTTTTTGCAACGTAAATTAGTCTTCCGTCGGCTTTTTCTTGATTACAAATTTTAACGTAAGACGGAGACTTGTCCATCGCCAAAACGTCTTCGACAAACTGTTTATTCTTTAACCTACGAACTGTTTTTTGTAAATAATTTATTTTTTTGTGTTTTTTTAGGAAGTTCCCCATCTTATCCCCTTAACGCTAAAACTAAGCGTTTAATAAATGATATTCTCTTATTTTTAAGGAAAGCAAAGCGTTTTTTATCTTCTTTAAGCATTGCTTTTAGTTGCTTATCTTGTTTTAGCATTTTATTTTTTATTGCCGAAACGTACCAATTCGCAAGCCTTGCATTACTTAAATTGCGAAAATAATCAGAACAATTTTCCGCCGTCAGCGACACTTGCCTATATGCTTTAATATGAACTTTTATTAATTCTTTTATATC
>JAFVOW010000041.1 GCA_017505625.1 Clostridia bacterium
AGGTTAACACCTAAACTTTTTATATAATCGATTTTTTCTATCATACCCTTAAAATCGCCTATGCCGTCGCCGTTGCCGTCGTAAAAACTCGTTGGATAAATTTCGTATAAAATAGCGTTTTTCAAAAATTCATTCATAGTGTTTTTTAATCCTTATTTTAATTTTAGCATTTTTGCAAAATAATCTATTTTTGCTTGCATATATTTTTGGCCGTATTCTTTACTCGCTTGAACTGCGTCTTCACTAAACCAGTCACTAGAACAATCGTGTAAATCCATTCTTACCGCATCGGAATTTATATACATTATTGCAGAAGTTTCAAGTTTACCAGCGTGGTCACCCGAAAACTCGTCTATAATAGGCTGTGGCTCGCCGTGAACTTGAATAGCGTCAAAGATATTTTCTTTGGTGTCGTAATAATTAGCCATTTCTTTATTACCCCACCAACCTTGACCTTTTTCTTGCTCTAAATATTCAAAAATAGCACGCCTACCTGCAAATCTTAACGCTAAATCTAATGGCATACCTTGTTCAAAATTTTCGGTTTGGTGAGCAACGAAAGCGTGAATATTCCTAAATCCTATACGCAACAAATTCATAAACAAGTCTTCAGCAAACTTACAAACGGTTTTGCTATCTATACTTATAGTGCCTTTTTCATTACCTGCAACGGCAAAACTTGACGTGCCGTAATAAAATGGTGGTGCAAGAATAACTTTGTCAGGATAAGTTTTTTCAAGTTGTTCTAGTGGATACTGCGCCACTATTCCGTCACAACCGATAGCCAAATGGCTTGCGTGATATTCTATATTGCCAAAAGCGATTAGAAGTGGTGTGTTTTCTTTAATCGCTTGTTTTAATTGAAAAGGTAAAAGTAATTCTAATTTCATATTTTTATCCTTATCACTTTTAGCGTTGTTAGTCATCTAAAAGGTTGTTATTTTTTTAATTTATTTAGTATTAGAAGCGGTTTATTCAACCGCTTCTAATTTGTAAAGTAATGAAATTACTATTAAATTATCTCGTTACCGAGTGCATATCCATAGTCGCTTCAAATTGAGTATCGTAGAACATGCCCTTATCAGGTGAATAATAGTAGGTATGCATCTTGCCGTCGTAAGTAAAGCACATCAATTCGATAATACCCTTTCCTGAAGGGAATCCCGTAATCATAGCCGATGGGTCAGATAGAATTTGAACTACGTCGTGACCGAACTCATTTTCGTTAACACGGATTTGTACTTGTTGGTTTTGAGAGTGACCACAGTTTACCATTACTACGTTATCGTTTTTAGAAATTAGATCTTCCCAAAGTTGAATACCTTCGTACGCTTCGGCAAAGTCCCCACCCGTATTTTGTGCGTTCCAAGTAGTAAGGTTTCCGTGCGTATCGAAGTAACAGTGAGTTAAGATAATAGCGTTATAATTTGAATATTCAACTAATTTATCTTGTATCCATTGAACGACTTCTTTAGTAGGACCGAATTCCACAGCGAAAACTATATAAGGTTCAACGTTTTCGCCCGTACCACCTTCCATAAACATATATACGTTTCTAG
>JAFVOW010000042.1 GCA_017505625.1 Clostridia bacterium
ACGTTATAGAAAAATGCCCAAAAAAGATTTCCTTTAATAACTCTGTAAGCATGTTTACCTAAACCCAATGCATCGGCCAAAAGGCTTATTTTACTGCCTAATAGTACGACGCCTGCACTATCTATAGCAATCTCGCTACCACTTCCAACGGCAATTCCCACGTCAGCACCTTTTAGTGCGGGACTATCGTTAACACCGTCGCCAACAAATGCAACTTTATATCCTTTTTCTTTGTATTTTAAAACGATATCGTATTTATCTTGCGGTAATACGTCGCTAACGAATTCTATTCCACCGAGTTCGCTTGATATCCTTTTAGCGACGTGGTAATTATCACCCGTTATCATTGCCACCTTGATTTTTTGTGATTTAAGGTAATCTATAATCTTTTTAGCGTCTTTTTTGAGTTTATCGGCTATATGGAAAGTACATATTATGTCTTTTCCGTCTGATAAAACTAATAACGTGTAACCGTTTTCTTTGGTTTGTTTAGATTGTTGTTTTAGGCCATCTAATAAGCCGTTTTTATTGCCCAGATAATAAGTTTTACCGTCTATAATACCAGTAATTCCAGCACCTACGGTATAATTATAATCAGTAACCTTTTTAGTACTTTCACCACAATAATTTATAATGCACTGTCCTAATGGGTGCGATGAATTTTGTTCTAAAGCCGAACAAATTTGTTTAACTTCGCTATCGGAAATTTTTGAATAGTTAACGAACTTTATAACGTTTGGTTTACCTTCGGTTAAAGTTGCAGTTTTATCTAAAAGTACGAGGTCTATATCGTAAACGTTTTGAACTGCCGTAGCGTCTTTATAAAGTACGCCTTGACTTGCTCCTTTTCCAGATACAACCATAATTGCGACGGGAGTTGCCAGCCCCAAAGCACACGGACAAGAAACAACTAAAACGCTTATACAAAAATTAAAAGAAGAATACACGTCCCCCGATACAACCAGCCAAACGATAAGAGAAATAATCGATATCGCCGACACAATAGGAACGAAAATACCCGAAACTTTGTCTACGAGTTTTTGGACGGGTGCTTTAGATTCCCCTGCCCGTCTTACAGTAGCGATAATTTTTTGGAACAAGGTTTCTTTTCCTACTTCGGTGGCTTTTACCGTAAGGTAACCGGAAACTACCGTGCAACCTGAAATAATTCTATCTCCCGTTTTAATTTCTACGGGTAAGCTTTCGCCCGTAACGACCGACTTATCAATACTTGCAACACCTTCTAGAACTTCCCCGTCTACTGAAAGATGGTCGCCTGCCTTAAATATGAGAACGTCGCCGACTTTTAGGTCGGTAATTTTAACTGATTTTTGAACGCCGTCTACGATTATCGTTGCGTATTCGGGAAGAATACGTGAAAGTTTTTCTATTTCGTCGCCGGTTTTCTTTTTAGATTTTTCCTCAAGCCATTTACCTAGCGTTACTAACGTTAGCACCATTGCCGATGCTTCAAAAAACACCTGTACGTTAGAAATAACGCCAAAAATTTGCAAGAAAAACACCACAATACTGAATAGATACGCAGAAGCCGAACTTAAAAACACCAACGTATCCATATTCGGTGCATGATTTTTTATTGCTTTTACACCGTTATTATAAAAGGCAAAGTTTATTGCGATTATCACGCCCGAAAGCAACGCTTGTATAGAAAAATTAACCGTATTGGTCGGCAAAGGAAAATTAAACATTTTCCCCATCGAAAAATATAGTAGCGGTATAAGAATAACTAAAGATAAAATAAAGCGTTTTTTCAGTTTCGTCGTGTCGTCTTTATTAACGACGCTGTCTTTATAATCTTCGGCGCGGTAACCTAAACCGTTAACAGTACGAATAATGTCTTCGCAAGTTAAAATTGTCTCGTCAAAAGTTACGGTCATACTCTTTCCCATAAGGGAAACCGTAACTTCAGTTACACCGTTTAATTTAGATATTCCTTTTTCTATTCCGAGTGCACAGTTAGCGCAACTCATACCTAAAACTGAAAACTTTTTTTGCATTTTTGTACCTTTATTTTAATATACTCTTTATTCATTTTTTAGTCAAGTAAAACAAAAACTTTGCCCTATATAAAAGGCAAAGTTTTTGCTGTATAAAGTATTTGTTTTTACTGCTCGTTGTTTGAGCTAGAATTGTCTTTTTTTACTCCACAGCCATTACAATGCCCACAATCGCAGCCACAAGAAGTTTTACCTTTCTTTTTATTGCGAACTGTAATTACCACTGACAAAGCAACCACTGCTAATACTAAACCTATTATTAAGTAATCTATAAAGGTCATAATTTTCTCCTATTTTATCGGATGCTTTTTATTATAAAATTTAATTGCAAAACCAATTAGTACGAATAGAGCAATAATTATAAACGCCGTCCACCACCAAGAAAGTACTACGTACGTTATCGTACCTGCTATAAACGAAGCAACTATCCAGAAAAGTAGCGTCCATTTAAACTTGCCTTTAGGTGTTTCGCCTTTTGCCGCCGCAACTGCTGCAAAACACGGAATAGTAGTCATATTGAACACTATAAACGCTATCATTGCAGGCCATAACGCAGTGGGAGAAGCAGTAACACTATTCATCATAGCAAGAACTTCGGATATGCCTTCTTCAGTTGCAACCATACCACCTGCTATGCACGCAGCGAGTGCACCGAAAGTAGAAATAACGTTTTCTTTTGCGATAAGTCCTGTTATCGCTGCAACTGCAAATACCCAGCCGTTAGAGTTAAGTTGTGCACCGAATCCAAGCGGTGTGAATAAAGGTTGAATAAACATACCTATTGAACCTAAGATACTTTCGTTTATTCTAATGTTTACCATTTCGCCGTCGATTTCTTGCATCAAAAATTCCCAGCTCCAACTAAAGTTAGTAAGTAGCCATATAGCGATAGTAGATACTAAAATTACCGTGAATACTTTTTGGATATAGTGCTTAGTTTTATCCCACAAATGTATCATAAGTGCGTTAAAACTAGGCAAACGATAGGATGGAAGTTCCATAATAAAGGGTGAAACTTCTCCGCGTTGAGTGGTAGAACGCATAGCAAGTATACTTATTACTGCGGTTACCATAACCAAAACGTACATTGAGAAACTTATTAATCCACCATCAATACCAATTAGTGATGCCACAGCACCCGAAACGGCTGCTAGAATTGGAAGTTTTGCACCACACGAGAAGAACGGTATAGTTCTTAAGGTCATAGTTTTTTCACGTTCGTCGGCAAGTGTTCTAGTATTAATCATAGCGGGAATAGAACAACCAAAACCCATAATCATAGGAATAAACGCCCTACCCGAAACACCGAAACGACGGAATATTCTATCTAGAATAAACGCAACACGTGCCATATAACCAGTATCTTCTAGAATAGATAAAATCATTAATAAGAACACTATTTGCGGAACGAAAGAAAGTACGCCGGAAAGACCGATAATCACACCGTCGCCTATAATACTTACGATTACTTGTGAAGCACCCAAACTCTCTATAAGCGATATCAACCAACCGAAAACCGTTTCAGTAAGTAGCCCCATAAGGTTAAACAGTATTACGCCAGGCGAAAATACTGCACCGTCGTAAAAACAAGCAACAAGCGATGCACCGGACCCTTCGCCCATATCAAGTGCGGGTAGGTTAAAGATTTTACCTAAATACAAGAAATCTTCACCAAAGGTTAAGTGGAACATAGCAAATAATATTGCTAAAAATATCGGTATGCCCGCCCACTTGTTGGTTAAAACTTTATCGATTTTGTCCGATTTAGTGTCCACAATTCCTTTTTGTTTTTTGGTCATTGTAGGCGAGAAATGTTTGGATATGTATTTATATCTAGCGTCTGCTATTAGTGCTTCTAAATCAGTACCGAAGAGTTCGTCGTTAAAATGTGCCTTAAATAATTCTACCGTCTTTACGGTTTGCGGGTGCATTTGTATTTCTAACTCGTCGTTTTCTACAAGTTTTATTGCGTGGAATAACGGATTTTCTATTTCTTGACCTTCTAGTGCTAATTTTACGTCGCCTATAAGGTGGGAAATTTTACAATCTTCTAGTACGGTCTTTCCCATTCTTTTGGTTTTGCAAACTTCAATTGCCCTAGCCATAAGTTCAGAAAGCCCCGTCCCCTTTAACGCCGAAACCTTAACTACGGGTACGCCAATTTTCTTTTCTAGCGCCTTGGCGTCGATTTTATCGCCCTGCTTTTCTACGACGTCTATCATATTAAGAGCAATAACTATCGGAACGTCCATCTCTAAAATTTGAGTGGTTAGATATAGATTTCTTTCTAGATTGGTTACGTCGACTATGTTGATAACGCAATCGGGCTTTTCGTCTAAAATAAAATTTCTAGAAATAACTTCTTCAGGCGTATAAGGAGATAAAGAATATATACCCGGAAGGTCAACTAAAGAAACCGGCTTTGTGCCTTTTTTATAAATACCTTCCCTTTTATCTACCGTTACCCCCGGCCAGTTACCAACGTGTGCCGTAGAGCCGGTTAAGTTATTAAAAAGCGTCGTTTTACCAGAGTTAGGATTACCGGCAAGTGCAAACTTTAGCATTATTTTACCTCCATTTGTACGTACTCAGCCTCCGCAAGCCTAAGCGTTAGTTCGTATCCTCTAATATTTATTTCTATGGGGTCGCCAAAAGGTGCTTTCTTTCTTAGATACACTTCAGTACCCGGTGTTACGCCCATATCAAACAGTCTTCTTCTAATTCTAGGTTCACCGTCGACTTTATAAATAACGCCTGTTTCACCTATCTTAAATTCACTTAGTTTCTTCATAATCTCTCCTTCTTTTCTAGCAGTAAATGTGAAACTTATTTCAGGTTTACGCATTTATATTATCATTATTATTCGAACTTGTCAACAAAAATGTGAAACTTTTTTCAGATTTTTGAAAATTTTTTTACTTGACTTTTTTAGGTTTGTATTATACAATATATAATGATATGAAAAATGAAGTAAGACAGCCTAGACAAGAAAGGTCTATTGAAAAAAAGAATAAGATAATAGTGGCGGGTTACGAACTATTTTCCGAAGTTGGGTACTACGGTACGAATACTGCTGAAATTGCTAAACGTGCAGGTGTTTCGACGGGTATAGTTTACGGTTATTTTTTCGATAAGCGTGATATTTTAATTTGCGTTTTAGAGATTTATATCTTTATGGTGTTTGACCCGATTTTGAAGATTTTTGACAAATTAAAAGCACCTATTAGTTTTAGTGAAGTTATTCCAAAAGTTATAGATGAAACTATTAAAATCCATAAAAAGAACACGAAAATTCATGAAGCATTGCACTCGCTTGCAAGTACTGACGAAGCGGTAAACGCAACGTTTATTGAACTTGAAGATAACATTACCGCTAAAATTGCCGAAAGGCTTTCAGTTCTTCATGAAAACGTCGAAAACGCTATGGAAAAAATTCATTTTGCTATGAATATTATTCAGTCTTTTTCTCACGAATACGTTTTCGATAAGCACGAATATA
>JAFVOW010000043.1 GCA_017505625.1 Clostridia bacterium
GCTCTCGGGATAAGAAAGAAATCTATTAATCATCCTTTCTCTATGCCCAGCGTGAATTTGGCTATCGTTCATATATTCATTTTATCATACTTTTACTGTTTTAGCAAAATAAAATATTAAATTATGCACAAAAACTAGTGCAATTTGTATAATTATATTATATAATGTTTAGGAACAAACAACAAGGAGCAGATACATGGACTGTTTTGATAATTTTATTAAAGACCTAACGGCGCTTATATCTTTTAAAAGCGTAAAAAACGTAGGAGAAGACGGCACACCGTTTGGTGTAGAAAATAAAAAGGCGTTGCATTATTTCCTAGACCTTGCAAAAAGTTTTGGTTTTGAAACCAAAAACTACGACGACTACGCAGGCGAAGTAATTTTCGGCGAAGGCGAAGAAATTGGTCTTATTGGACACCTTGACGTTGTTCCCGAAGGCGAAGGTTGGAACACTCCTCCTTACGAACTTACAAAAGTAGACGGCATCTACTACGGTAGGGGCGTTTCCGATGACAAAGGTTTAACTCTTATGAACCTTTACGCCTTAAAAGCGTTAAAAGATAGTGGAATTAAACCTAACAAAAAATTCCGTTTTATCGTAGGATGTAACGAAGAATCAGGTTGGGGCGATATCGCATACTTAAACACGTTAAAAGATTTCTCTTTCCCCGAAAAAGGTTTTTCTCCTGACGGAGACTTCCCGTTAACTTACGCCGAAAAAGGCATAACTCACGTAACCTTTAAGCTTCCGAAACTTAAAAACTTCTACGGCTTAGAGGGTGGCACTGTTATAAACGCAGTTTGTGGCAGGGCTTCTGCCTACGCTAAACCCGAAGGCATAAACGAAAAACTTATCTATAAACACGGGCTTAACCTTGTAGAAGGAAACAAAATCGTAAGCGTTGGTAAATCTTGCCACGGTTCACAACCCGAAAAAGGCATAAACGCACTAAACAGTTTGTTTGCGTACTTCTTAGAAATGGGTGAAGACGTTCAAAATTTTTACGACTACGTAATCAACGATAAATCGGGCTTAAGACAAATTAAAAACGAACAAGGCTCTTTAACTTTGTCTCCCGACCTTCTTTGGGAAGATGAAAATAACGTTTACGTTAAATGCGATACACGTATTCCTGCACCCGTAACTTTTGATAAAATTAAACATTATATAGATAGTTTCGGCGTTTCATACGACTCTGTTGAACGTCATCCACCGTTTATGATAGACAAAAACGACGAATTTGTTCAAACGTTGCTTAACGCTTACAAGGAAATCACCGGCGAAAAAGACGCTAAACCTAAATACGAAACGGGTAGCACTTACGCTAGGGTGTTTAAGAAAGGCTGTTCTTTCGGTGCATGTGGCATAGACGGTTACTCTGCAGGGGCACATGAAGCCAACGAAAAAATGCCCGAAGATATTATGAAAAAAGTTTATAATATCTACGAAAAAGCAATTTTCTTGCTTGCAAAATAATTGACATAAACTTTGTAAAGTTTTATACTAATTTTAATTTAATACCAACCGGTTGATAACTGCGGGAGAGAATGGGAAAATCCCATCGCTGAAGGAGTAAAACTTTCAAGCAAAAGGACCGCTGTTTGACGGAACTTTGGAAAAGGGTTAGTCCCGCCGAAGAAGCAATCTTTTTATAAAAAGAGAATCTTTCAGGTTAAAAGACGAAGTCGGAAATAAAATTCTAGTTTTTAGGAGAATTATTATGCCCGACTTCTTTTTTTTGTGTTTAGAAATTTTGGGAACAATCGCATTTGCCGTATCAGGCGCAATTAAAGGCGTTCGTAAAAAAATGGACGTATTAGGCGTGTGCGTGCTAGGTTTAATTACTGCAGTAGGCGGAGGAATTATCCGTGACTTAGTTTTAGGAAACACCCCACCCATAACGTTTATAAAACCACGTTATGCAATTATTGCTATAATAACTTCTATAATAATATTTTTACCTTTCGTTAGAAAATTTTTAGCACACCACAAACACGGCTATGAACTATGTCTACTTATAACCGACACGTTAGGACTCGCAACCTTTTCAGTAATCGGCGTTCAAGTAGCGTACGCAGGGTTTAGCAACAATATGTTCTTGCTAATTTTCGTTGGCGTAGTTACGGGTGTTGGCGGTGGAGTTTTGCGTGATATGATGTCTAAAAACGTTCCCGATATTTTCGTAAAACACTTTTATGCTTCAGCGTCAATAATCGGTACAATACTTACGGTGCTTTTATGGAATCCTCTCGGCGAAACTCTTGCTATGGTTATAGGCTTTGTCATAATAGTGGCGTTAAGGTTTCTCGCAGCAAAATATCATTGGAATTTACCAACCATTCACGACGAGAATACCGATTTATAAAATACAAGGACAATTTTGTTGTAAATAAAGTCCGTTTTATGATAAAATAATAAAAAGGACGTAAGGTGAAATATGAAATTCGATATCGAACTCGTCGGTAAAATTGGGTCAATGGCACTTATCGACAAAGAACGTAATATGTTAGACTATTCTTTAATAGCAAGATTATCTCGTGAACTTCGCCCCGGTTACATTTGGGTAACGAGTGGTGCAGTAGAAACTGGTAGACTTGACTATATAAACAGAACGGGGGAAGAACTTACCGGTACTGATGAAGACGTTAAAACCGACTACTCGGCACAAGGTCAATCTATCTTGATGTCAACTTACCGTCAATTCGTTGACCCGAAATATTCTTTAAGACAAGTTTTAGTAGAACACCAACACTTTAACGACGACGAAAAAAGAGAACACTTAAAAAATATGTTACTTCGTTCGCCAAGCCAAAACGCTATCCCCATTGTCAACTACAACGACGCAGTAAGTACCGAAGAAAGTAGACGTTTTGAAATTCAGTCGTTAAAAAACAAGAAAGCAAAAGTCGTTGAGTGTGTAGATAACGACGAAACGGCTTCGCAAATTGCTTGCCTAGTAAAAGCAAAAAATCTTTTAATCTTTACTAGTGCCGACGGAATATACAAAAACCCCAAAGACCCGTCAACGTTAATTAAAGAAATAGGTGGTAGCACTATACAAGAAGTTTTAGATAATATTACCGAGTGCGAAAATTACTGCGACGGTGCTTCACGTAAAGGGGCAAACGGTGCAAAAGCAAAACTAGAATACATAAAAGATGCCGTTAAAAACGGCACAACCGTTCATATCGCAAGTGCTAAATATACAATAGAAGAAGTTTTATCTGACATTGCACCTTGTACTAGAATCGGTGTTAGATAATAATTATTAAAAACAAAAAACCTACGAAATCGTAGGTTTTTTCTATTGATTTTATAGTTTTAAGGGTTAGAAATTTCTTTCCCCAACATATTTATTATCTCATAAATCGAACAAAAAAACAAGGGGTTTTTAAAAAATAAAGTTGACAAAATTTTTTAAAAACATATTGACAAGTTTATCTTTATATATTACGATATAGGTGAAAAAAGAAAAACCTTTTAAGGAGGGTGGACCGATGAACAGGAGAATTCAAACCAAAAAATAAAAAGGAGGACGGTCCAATGTACAAGTAAATCTCACCCAAAAAATATAAGGGGGTAAGAAAATGTACAAAAAATTAAA
>JAFVOW010000044.1 GCA_017505625.1 Clostridia bacterium
AATATAAAAGATTTAGGAGGTAACATTATGACTTGGTTTAACAAACAAAGCCGTTTAATACAAATTCTTCTACTCTTAATTCCCGTTGTTAACTGGATTGTAGAAATTGTTGTTAGATGGGATACTTTTTTGAAAAAGGGTGGAATTCTTAGACTTGTTATCTGTATTTTAGTAACTATTCCGTCAGGTATAGCGTTTGGCTGGATAGACTTAGTATGGGTACTTTTATTTGGGAAGTTTTTCCTACAATAAACCACGTAGATTACAAAGTGGCTTTGATTTCAAAGCCACTTTTTCTATTTCAAAAATTTATCTAGTAAAGGTTTAATTATTTCTATGGGAAGACCTATAACGTTATTTAAACTCCCCTTATACTCTTTAACGAGATTATATCCGTCCTGAATACCGTAACTGCCAGCCTTATCTAACGGCGAACCTGTTTCTACGTATTCCGAAATCAAATCGTCGCTTAAATTATTAAATGTAACTGCCGTAGTAACGCTATCTATTATTTTTTTATACTTACTAATAATAGCGTAAGCCGTAATAACGTGGTGAGTTTTACCCGACAATTTTTTAAGCATTTTTACTGCGTCGATTTTGTCTTTAGGTTTACCTAAAATTTCACCGTCAAGACACACTATGGTATCTGCACCTAACACAACTACGTCGCCATTTTTTAACTTTTCAAAAACGTCTTGTGCTTTTGAATATGCAAAGTATTCTACCGTTTGCTTTGGAGTATCCTTTTCCCCCAATTCATCAAAAGTAGACGGAACGACGGTAAATTCGTAACCATATTCAGTTAAAAAGTTTTTTCGCCTTGGCGAACCCGATGCTAAAATTAGTTTCATACTATAATTATATACCAAAAGAAAGTTTTTTCAAATTAAAATTAGACTTTTTTATATTAAAGCGTTATAATAATTTAAAATATAAGGAAGAATTGCTAATATGTTCAAATATACACCTATAGCACACGTAAAAACCGATTTTAAACAAAAGTTTGGAATCCCTCGCCAAAGTGGTAGAGTTAATGCTTTGGGCGAAATAGTGTTTACACCCGAATTCAATAACCCCGATTATATTCGCAGAATAAACGAGTTCAATTACTTATGGCTAGTGTTTGACTTTTCGCTATCGCATAAACAAACTCCGTCGGCAACAGTACGTCCCCCACGTCTTGGCGGAAACGAAAGAGTAGGCGTTTTTGCAACACGTTCACCGTTTAGACCTAACCCTATTGGGCTATCTTGCGTTAAACTAGAACGCATACAAAACACCGATAATGGAAAAACGTTGATAGTCTCTGGCGTAGATTTACTAGACGGAACGCCAATAATCGACATAAAACCATATATACCGTCTACCGACTGCCACGTAGACGCTATCGGTGGTTATGCCGACCAATTTACCAACTACAAACTAAAAGTCGACTTCCCCGACCATTTGTTAGAGTTAGTTGCACCGGATAAACGTGAAGTTTTAATAGACGTTTTATCGGAAGACCCCCGCCCGTCCTATCAAAACGACGATAGAAGTTACGGTTTAAGTTTTGACGTTTATAATATCACCTTTACCGTAAAAAACGACACCGTAACCGTATTAAAGGTAGAAATAGAAAAATAAAACCATTTAAAATTTAAAAGGATAACGAAAATTTCGTTATCCTTTTTTTGTTAGTCTTTTACCCAAGCAGTAGGCACGCCGTCTATGTAATGCCAATAATTATCACCGTCGTTAGGTATGTCAGTTTCATTTTCTACATAGTAATAACGTGTCGCATTAGTTAATGTAGAGTTATAATTTTCTATACTAATATTATCCCAATCTTCCGCCGTACCTTTGTAATATACACTTGTTAATGAACCGCAACCATAGAACGCATAATCACCTACACTTGTTACACTGTCGCCTATAGTTACACTTGTTAAATTATTACACCCCGAAAAAGCAAATGAGCCTATACTTTTTACACAATCAGACATCTCTACTTTTGTAAGAAGATTATACCCATAAAAAGCAGCATCGGATATTTTGCTTGCAGTAGTTAATTTTACTTCGGTTACTAATATATTGTTTATATAAAATTCATCGGCATATGATAATGGATTCCCATGATCAGAATTATTATAATTAAAATCAATCTCAGCCCACTGGTCTATTGTTCCATTATAATACACCTTTTGAAGTTGAAAACACCAATAGAACGCAAACCTACTTATACTTTCTACTCCGCTCCCCATGATTACAGTATTCAAATAATCACATTGAGCAAATGCAGCGTAACCTATGTTTGTTATACTGTCGGGGATTACAATAGAAGTTATATCTTTACTTGAAAACGCTTCGTTATAAATACTTTTTACAGGTAAATTTTCATATTCTTCTGCTATTATAACTCTTTTAGCAGTGCCTTCGTACCCTACAACTTCAGCATAAGTTCCGTCTGCTGATTTATCGTAAATTATACCTACCGTAGCGTGCACCATGGCATCACACGTTGTACAATATCCTGAATCATCTGGTATATGCTCTGCTTTATCTTTTTTTTCTATGCAGTTGTTACATTTTATCCAATGCGATGAGTCATCTGTTGTATACACATTTTCAAAATCGTGGTCTTCATAACTGCCTTTTTTCAACTGTATTTCGCTGCAGTCCTTACACACACGATAGAACATCCTATTTTCACAAGGAATATCTTCATCAACTGTAAATACTAGCCAATCACCATAGTCGTGTATGTGTTCTTCAATTTTAGGCATTTCTATTGCTGGTAAAACAGTATCGTTAGTTAAGGTTATAACAAGTCTACCTTCTTCATCAAATTCAACAGATTTTATACCTACACCGTCCTTACCGTCTAGACCGTTCGTGCCGTCTTGACCCGTAGCACCCGTATCGCCTTTATCTCCCTTGTCGCCTTTATCTCCTTTTTCGCCTTTAATACTTGCTAGCCAATCTTCGTAAGACATAGGCGTTTCGCCGTTACTTTCAGCGTACGCTACGTAAGTATAGTATACTTGTTTAATTTGGTCGTCGTTATTTGCACCATTGTCACCACAACCGACAAATAACAAACTGCAACCCAAGCAAATAATCGTTAAAAGTGTCAGTAAAAATTTTTTCATAAAAAACTCCGTAAAATAAAAAAGTGCCGACTTGCAAACAAGCCGACACCTAGCAAAGTGAAGTTGTTCGCAAACTTTCGACACTTAGTTTAACATTAAAAATCTACGCAAAAGATCTTTATGCAATGCGAAAAAGGTACACCTATGCCCTACAAGTATACTTTTGCGTAAAATATTAAACTAAGTCGCATTTGTATTATATCACAACGTTTTAACTAATGCAAGAAAAAAAGAAACCCGACTTATAAAGCCAGGTTTCTTTTTATTTATCTTTATTCAATTATTTTTTTACTACTTGGGCGAGAGATACGAGTCCTGCTAGTGCGGAAAGCGCTCCACCTATAATCGAGCCGATGCCTAAACTAAAGTTTTCTTTAACTAGTGCTGTGAGTTTAGGTAATACCACGAACGACGGTGATAAAAAGAAGAACACTGCCGAAACGATAAATGCTCCTGCTGAAATAAATGCAAATAATTTACTACCTTTAGCTAGATAACAGAAAACTGAAACAACCACGCCACCTAGTGCTAAAACGTATGGTAATAGGTTCATAATAGAAAACTCTAAAACCTTTACGCTAATAAAGTCTCCTTCAGTAAAGCCGAACGCTACTTGTAGTCCTGAATACGTTACAACGTTTTCAAGGTCGGTAACACCTTTAACTACTGAGTAATTTACCGCCGCCAAAAAAATCATAACGACTGAAACTAAACCTAGTACTGCCGATAAAAGGGGTAAATAACTAATTTTTTGTTTTTTCTTTTTTGCCATAATAATACTCCTTTTTATATAGTTTATCTATACATATTATAAAATATAAATGTATAAGTGTCAATATGTAATTTAAAAAATCAACTCCACCTTGCTAAAAGGCGGAGTTATATTTTTAATTTTAATATTTTACGCTGTATAAAATATCTTCGTAATTGGGATATGGCTGGAATTCTTTTCCTATTAAGAGTTCTAAGGCATCTGCAATGCGTCTTAGTTCTGCCATATCGGTTAGTAACACGTTTTCGCAATACCTTGCCTTTCTTAAGGTCGGCCAATTAGGCTTAAACGCTTCGATGTTTCTTCTTAAGAAGTTTAGTTTTACTGAGAACAAATCCGAAAGTCGTGTCAATTCGCTCAAGATTCCGTCTTCAAGTTTGCTAGAAAGATTTGGATTATAGTTATGCTTTTTAGTTAAAGCGTCTAAAACGAAACTTTGATACTTAAGAACTGCAGGAGCAATTTCTTTGCTAGCCATATCGAGTGCCGTAAGTGCTTCGATTGTAACTATGTTAATGTAGTTTTCTAGTAGAATTTCCATACGTGATAAAACTTCGCTACTAGATAGTACGTTGTGTTTTTTAAATAGGTCAACGTTTTTCTGTTCAGCGTATAACGGCAAAGCTGAAACGGTTGATTTAAGGTTAAGAAGTCCACGTTTTTTGGCTTCCTTTTGCCACTCCACTGAATAGTTATTGCCAGAGTAAATGATACGTTTATGTTCTATTACCGTCTTTTGTAACAATTGTTCTAAAGCGCTGTTAAAATCGGTTGCATTTTCTAGTTCATCGGCAAATTGAGAAAGTTCTTCGGCAACGATGGTGTTTAGTATAAAGTTAGGACAAGCAATGTTTGCTGACGAGCCTACCATTCTGAACTCGAACTTGTTGCCTGTGAACGCAAACGGAGACGTTCTATTTCTATCGGTAGAATCTTTTTTTATTGTGGGAAGTACCGAAACACCTATTTTTAGGTTACCTAAATCTTTTGCATCGTACTTAGTGCCGTTTTCAATAGCACCGAGTATTGCGTCAAATTCTTCGCCAAGGTATACCGAGATAATTGCTGGGGGTGCTTCGTCAGCACCTAGTCTGTGGTCGTTACCAGCAGACGCTACGCTTATTCTAAGTAAATCTTGATATTCGTCTACACCTTTAATTACTGCTAAAAGGAAAAGCAAGAACTGTGCGTTTTCCATAGGCGTATCACCCGGTTCTAACAAATTTTCTCCTAAATCAGTAGAAAGCGACCAGTTGTTGTGTTTACCGCTACCATTAACCGATTCAAAGGGTTTTTCGTGCAGTAAGCATACTAAATCGTGCTTATTTGCAATACGTTTCATTATTTCCATAGTCATTTGGTTTTGGTCGGTTGAAACGTTTGCTGATGTGTACACTGATGCAAGTTCGTGCTGTGCGGGTGCTACTTCGTTGTGTTCGGTTTTAGCGTACACGCCGAGTTTCCAAAGTTCTACGTCTAGTTCTTTCATAAACGACGCTACTCTTTCTTTTATAGCACCGTAATAATGGTCTTCTAGTTCCTGTCCTTTAGAGGGACGTGCACCGAACAACGTTCTACCACAATGTATAAGGTCTAAACGTTTTTCGTAAACTTTTTTGTCGATTAAGAAGTATTCCTGTTCTGCACCTGCAGTCGGTGTTACTTTTTTAACGTTATCTTTGCCAAAAAGCTTTAAAACTCTTAACGCCTGTTTGTTAAGTGCTTCCATTGAACGAAGCAAAGGTGTCTTTTTGTCTAGTGCTTCGCCACCGTACGAACAGTATGCTGTAGGAATATATAAACTGCCGTCTTTAACAAAAGCGTAAGATGTTGGGTCCCAAGCAGTGTAACCACGTGCTTCAAACGTTGCACGTAGTCCTCCCGACGGAAAACTAGATGCATCTGATTCGCCACGTACTAACGAACTTTCCGAAAACTTCATTATAACGTCGCCGTCGCCAGACGGTTCGATAAAACTGTTGTGTTTTTCGGCGGTAATACCCGTCATAGGTTGGAACCAATGCGTAAAATGTGTAGCACCTTTTTCAATTGCCCACTCTTTCATAACGCTAGCTACCGTCTTTGCATCTTTTGATGATAGTGGTGCTATACCTTCCATTGCGTTACGAACTGCTTCGTACGCTTCTTTAGGAAGACGTTCTTTCATAACCTTGTCGTTAAATACCATCGAACCGAAAATTTCCGGTATGCTACACTTTTCCATTTGTACACCCAATTTTTAATCTTTTTTAGATTTTATCAAAATAAACGCTCCTTGTCAATGGTTTATAGGCGCTTATGACCCTATTAAGGCGTATATATTTTAAATTTTAATAAAAGTTAGTTGATTTTTTTATTGCGAATTATTGACAACCTTACCATAAAATTTTATAATATTACCTATAAATTATTTATCACAATTCGGAGGAAATTAAATGTTACCTAACGTAAGACCCGAAAATATGCAAAGAATTACTACAATAGAGCTTGCTAACGCTTTTATCGACGAACAAGTTAAAGAAATTAGACAGCAGGTCGGCGATAAAAAGGTGTTGCTCGCTTTATCTGGCGGTGTAGACAGTTCAGTAGTTGCTGCTCTTTTAATTAAAGCTATCGGCAAACAACTAGTTTGCGTGCACGTGAACCATGGTTTAATGAGAAAAGGCGAAAGCGAACAAGTTTTAGAAGTTTTCGGCAAAGAACTCGACGCTAACCTTATTTACGTTGACGCTACCGACCGTTTCTTAGGACTTTTAGAAGGCGTTTCAGCACCCGAACAAAAAAGAAAAATTATCGGTGGCGAGTTTATTAAAGTTTTTGATGAAGAAGCGTCTAAACTTAAGGGTATTTCTTTCTTAGCACAAGGCACTATTTATCCCGACATTATAGAAAGCGACGGCGTAAAAGCACACCATAACGTTGGTGGTCTTCCTGAAGAGATGCAATTTGAACTCGTAGAACCCGTTAGACTTTTATATAAAGATGAAGTAAGGGTTGTTGGTTCTGCGTTAGGTCTTCCCGATAACATGGTATATCGTCAACCTTTCCCCGGCCCTGGTCTTGGCGTTAGATGTTTAGGTGCTATTACTCGTAATAGACTTTCTGCGCTTCGTGAAGCCGATGCAATTTTACGTGAAGAATTTGAAAAGGGCGGTTTAGCGGGAAAAGTATGGCAATATTTTATCGCTGTTCCCGATATGAAGAGTGTAGGCGTAAAAGACGGCAAACGTTATGAAGGTTGGCCTGCAATTATTCGTGCAGTTAACACCGTAGACGCTATGACTGCTACCATAGAAGAAATTCCATATTCACTACTTCACAAAATTACCGATAGAATTACCAAAGAAGTAGCCGGCATCAATAGAGTACTATTAGACTTAACACCTAAGCCCATCGGTACGATTGAATGGGAATAAAGCTTTTGCTTAGTTTCAGTATTAAATACCACCCCTGAGTCTTTTAAAAGATTCGGGGGTTGTTTTTTGGTAATTTTACGTTAAATGCAAAAAATATGTGCAAGATGTAAACTAAAGTTGCGTATTTTTGGGTTGATAATACCCACCTATTAAGTGTATAATAGTATCAACAAAACAAAAGGAGCTACATTTATGACAATAGGTAGTAGAATAATTGCACTAAGAAAAGCGTTACTACTTTCGCAAGAAGATATGGCTGATAAAATAGGAGTATCAAGACAATCAGTTTCAAAGTGGGAAACTGATGCTTGTGCGCCCGATGCCTACAACCTAATAGCACTAGCTGAAGTTTTGAACACTAGTGTTGAATACATAGTTACGGGCAAAACTAACGTGGACGTAAAAGACCAAGAAAAAACCCTTGTACAAGACGTCAAATCAAATATAGCATCTAACCATCACAGTAATTTGTCTATATTAGGATTTATACTTTTAGTAGGTGGATTCTTAATGGCTTTTATTGGTATGTTTTTACACGAAATTTGGTGTATTATAGGTGCATA
>JAFVOW010000045.1 GCA_017505625.1 Clostridia bacterium
ATAACCTAGACTTAGTTAAAGCCACCGGCAAATTAGGGCTTGAAATGAGAACTATGGCGGGAAGCAGTTCTATGCCCATATTCGAAAAAGCAAGCATAACCGTTAAAATGGACTCGAACTGGCTAGTTACTGAAGTGCAAACTTCTAGTATATATACCGTTAACATATTAGGCGGTGTTACTTGTACGGAATCTGTTACCGAAAAATTCTCTAATTATAACGCAGACGTTAAAATTCCCGACTACGATTTCTATAATTATTACGTAGACGCAGAAGTAGAAGACCCAGAAGAAGCAACTCTTACTGCTACCGATTACATTATGCAAGGTTTCGGCGATTACATTAGCGGAACAAAACCTATTAAAGCAAATTTATCGGTTAACTCTAAAGATTTAGGATTAAAACTTTCGGTAAACTTGCAACTAGGTATTAACCTAGAAGATTTAAGCGCGCTAAGTTTAAGACTAGACGTTAACGAATTAACTTACAACGACTTATCTATTAACGGACTTTTCCTTGCATATCAAAACCAAAATATTTATATAAAAATAGGCGATTTTAAAGCCGTTACAACTTTAGAAGAACTATCTAGCAAAGCACAAGAAATTTGCTCGCTACTAAACGTAGATTTATCCGGCGCATTAAACCTATTTGAAAGTTTTGAAAGTTTCGATGCAAGCAACTTATTGGCAAACGCCATATTAGTAGAAAATGAAAAATCTGCAACCGTAACGCTACCGATTAATTTTGGCGAATTATCATTAAATGCCGTATTAACGTTTAACACCGAACACGGAATTGTTCCCGAAAAACTTTCGGCAACCCTTAAACAAACCGAAATAGAACTTAGCGTTAACGACACTCTTACCGTTACCGAAACGGGTGAAGGTTACAATGCAATTACCCCTTTACTCAATTTAATTTCTAATCTTTCTAACGTTAAAGCCGAAATCTCTATTGGCGATATTAACGCTTTATTAAGTTACAATCTAAATTCTTCTTGCTTAGACGTTTACGTAGACGAGTTAAATTTAGGCGAAATTAACCTTGGCGAAATTAAAGCAAAACTAATTAACGGCGAAGTTTACTTAAACGTTAAAGGAATTCCCGCTAAATTCGCTCTTTGCGATATACAACCCGTTCTTTCTAAAATAAGCGCAATTATCGGAAAAGAAATAACATTGCCTTCTTTAGACGGTCTAAAAAACATTAACCTAGAAGAAATCATTACAACTGCTATTTCTTCTTTAACCGCCAAATTCGAAAATAATACGTTATCTCTATCTACCGAAATATTTGGAGAAACTATTCTTATCGACCTATTAGTTACCGAAAACGGCTACGAACTTGGCGACTTATCTCTTATACTTCGTGGAACACAAATTACTGCACGTCTTACCAATAAATAAATTACTAAAATAGAAACCGCAGAACTTAACAACTACTACGATATTGTTACCTTACTCGATTTAATTGATAATAACGAAATCAATCTTAAAGTTAACGCTCTTGGTCTTGATATCGACCTTTGCTTTAACCTTTCCGATTTATCTTTAATCGCTA
>JAFVOW010000046.1 GCA_017505625.1 Clostridia bacterium
AAATCCAGTGCCTTACCGCTTGGCGACACCCCTATAGGTGTATTAATTTTAATGGGGCGGGCGATGGGAATCGAACCCACGACCTCAAGGACCACAATCTTGCGCTCTAACCAACTGAGCTACACCCGCCATATTGGCGCGCCTGAAGGGATTCGAACCCCTGACCCACGGCTTAGAAGGCCGTTGCTCTATCCATCTGAGCTACAGGTGCATATTTTATTTCGAACGTCCCTTTGCGTGTTGTTTGGAGCGGGTGATGGGAATCGGACCCACGCTGCCAGCTTGGAAGGCTGGAATTCTACCATTGAATTACACCCGCAAAGTTCCTTCGTAGACAACGCTTAACAATTTTACCAAATTGAATTTGTATTGTCAACTGTTTGACAAATTGTTTTTTAAATTTTTTTGTTTTTATGAAAATATTAGGATTTATTTGCATATTTTAATGGTAAAAACTAAAATCTCTTGACTGTTAACTTTAATAATTGTATAATTAATAAAGAAAATCCGATGATTTACGGAGAGAAGTATGCAAAAATATTTACTTTATAACTGGATAGGTTCAGATAAACTTTCTGAAAACGAATTAGCCGAACTAAAAAGTCTTACCGATGCTGAAGTTGAATATCGCTTCGGTAAAGATTTAGAATTCGGTACGGCGGGTATGCGTGGTCTTATTGGTCTTGGAACTAATATGATGAACGTTTATACCGTTAAAAGGGCAACACAAGGACTTAGTGAATACATAAAGACTCTTGGCGATAAAGCAAAAAAACGTGGTGTAGTTATTTCTTACGATACAAGACGTTATTCTTACGAATTTGCTTATGCTTCGGCACTAGTACTTGCTACTAACGGCATAAAGGTATACTTGTTTAACGAAGTTCATCCTGTACCTATGCTATCTTTTGCCGTAAGAGAACTTAAAACCGTTGCAGGCATTATGATTACTGCTAGCCACAACCCAAAAGAATATAACGGCTATAAGGTTTACGGTTCTGACGGTGCGCAACTGTCGCCCGAAGCAACTGCAAAAGTAGTTGAATTTATCGACCAAATTAAAAGTCCGCTTTCCGATAAGATTAAATGCGACGAAAAATTTGCAAACAATATTTTAAGGGTAGGTAAAACCCTGGATAAAAAGTATTATAAATCAATACTAAAACTTTCGCTTTCTAAAAAAGCCGTTAAAAAAGTTGGTAAAACCATTAAACTCGTATACACCCCCGTTCACGGCAGTGGTTACGTTCCCGTTACAACAGTACTTAAGAAAATGGGTATCTCGGCAACTCTAGTTCCCGAACAAACCGTTTATGATACCGAATTTTCTACCGTAGCCGTTCCTAATCCTGAGTATAAGGAAACACTTACGCTCGGCATAAAAATGGCTAACGTTAAAAATGCTGACGTTGTATTTGGTACTGACCCCGACTGTGATAGACTAGGTGTTGCTATCCGTGATGATAAAGGACAATTCGTAGCGCTTTCTGGTAACCAAGTGGGTATTCTTCTTTTAGATTATGTTTTAGGTAGATTAAAAGAAACTAAAACCTTAAACGATAAGAGTTTTGTGGTAAAAAGTTTCGTTACCACTAGCATGGCTAAACTTATTTGTGATGATTATGGTGTAGAACTTATAGAAGTTCCCGTAGGATTTAAGTTTATCGGCGAAAAAATCAAAGAACTAGACGATTCTGGTAAAAAAACCTACGTATTTGGTTTTGAGGAATCGTGCGGATATCTTCGTGGTACTCACTGTAGAGACAAAGACGCAGTCGTTGCTAGTATGTTGTTTGCCGAAATGGTGTGTTATTATAACTACAAGAACGTTGGCGTTTACGAAAGACTACAAGCTCTTTACGAAAAATACGGTTACGTTTTCGATACTAACGTATCTACTGAATTTTCCGGCCTTAACGCTATGAAAGAAATGAACGCAGTAGTAGATAAAATGAAAACGCTAGAAATTGAAGAAATCGGTGGTATAAAAGTTCAAGCAGTAAGAGATTATTCTAAAGGCAAACGCAAAGAATTCGGCAAAAAGGCGGAAGACATTGATACCGCTAAAGTCAACGCAGTATACTACGAACTTAACGGGGGTGGGTTTATTTGTATCCGTCCGTCGGGTACTGAACCTAAACTTAAAGTTTACTATTCACTAAGGGTAGATAACGAAAAGAAAGCGCAAATGCTTTTCAAAAAAGTTAAAAAAGATTTCACTGCTTTAATTAAATAATGATTATTAAAAATAAAAGCGTAACCGAGTGGTTACGCTTTTTTGTGTTTCGTAGTTATATATTATCTAATGTTTTTGTACATCGGACCGAATGCACTGCAAGCCCTAAAATCTTGACCTTCTTTGTCTGTACCAAAAGCGTTCCAACAAGCAGGACGCATAATATCTTTGTCCTCTACGTTGTGCATGCAAACGGGAATACGAAGCATAGAACAAAGGGTAATAACGTCAGCGCCGATATGTCCGTAAGAGATAGCACCGTGGTTAGCGCCCCAGTTATTCATTACGTCGTATGCAGTCTTAAATGCGTGTTTTTCGCAAGTTCTAGGAGCAAACCAGGTACAAGGCCAAGTATAGTCTGTTCTCTTGTAAAGAGTATCGCTAACTTCTTCAGGAAGATGAATTGTCCAACCTTCAACGATTTGCATTACAGGACCTAAGCCTTTAACTAGGTTTAATCTTATCATGGTGGCAGGCATTTCGGCACGAGTAACGAATCTAGAAGAGAATCCACCACCACGGAAATATCCTAAGTCAGCGTAAGGCCACGTGGTTGCACCCATCATAGCGTCGATGTCTTTGTCGGTAACTTCCCACCATTTTTTCATAACTGCGTTGCCGTCTTTATCTTTGCAAACGCCGGTAGCGTCTACACAGCAAGCACCTGAATTGATTAAGTGAATAAATCCGTCGGCATCTTTTGCTTTGCCTTCTAAATCCCAACCGGTAACACGTTTAACTGAATCTTTCGACCAACAAGTACGAACGTCGGCAAACATTTGTGCTCTACCTGTTAGAAGTTTACCTATTAACATACAAGTAGCGTTTAAGCTATCGTTTTCGGTAGCAAGGATATAAGGTTCTCTAGCACCGTTCCAGTCGAAAGACGAGTTTAGAATGCTTTCGGGGAAGTCTGCGTTAGGATAAAAGTCAGTCCACTGACGTTGTCCTTGGAAACCACCCATAATTGCGTTAAACCCAACGGCTTCTTCTTCACGACCTTCGGGAAGATTGTCGTTACCATTATATAAATCTTTTATAATACAAGCAACTTTTGCCGTAAATTCCCAGTCTTTTTCTTTTTCAGCGTCAGTTTTGCGTGCACTTTCAGCGTTTTTATCAAAGTCAGGTTTGCATTTTTCTTTTATCCACTTTAATGCTTTTTGATATTCTTTTTCATCGTATATTTTTTCTTCTATTCTTCTGATGAGTTCTACCTCGTCAACCGATTCAACTCTTACACCTAGATATTCTTCTAAGAAATCATAATTAAGTTGTGAACCTGCAATACCCATACAAGCAGAACCAATTTGAAGATAAGATTTACCACGCATGGTGCAAACAGCAACGGCAGTTCTTGCAAAACGTAAAAGTTTTTCCTTTACGTCAGCGGGAATTTCGTTATCGTCTGCTTCTTGAACGTCGTGTCCGTAAATACCGAAGGCAGGTAAACCTTTTTGTGCGTAACCAGCAAGTACTGCCGCTAGATATACAGCACCGGGACGTTCGGTAGCGTTAAGTCCCCATACAGCTTTAATAGTCATGGGGTCGGTGTCCATGGTTTCCGAACCGTAACACCAACAAGGGGTAACGGTTATGGTAATATCAACGCCTTCTTTTTTGAACTTGGCAGCACATTTAGCCGCTTCGGCAACTCTACCGATAGTAGTGTCTGAAATAACGACTTTAACGGGTTCGCCGTTAGAATAGAAAACGTTTTTAGTTAAAAGTTCGGCAACTGATTTTGCCATACCCATAGTTTGGTCTTCTAGAGATTCTCTAACTTTAAGTGGACCACGTCTACCATCGATAGTGGGGCGAATACCGATTACGGGATAGTCGCCGATAAGTCTTGATTTTGCCATAATTTTTTCTCCTCAAAATTTACGAATTAACGTAAAAATATATTTTTATTTTTTATATACGGTTTTGCCACCTCTTACGGTTAGGCAAACCTCAAACTCTTCGTTAAGTACCGTAAAGTCGGCGTTCTTACCAACCTCTATAGAACCTATTTGGTCAAACAATCCTAAATTTTTAGCAGGGTTAGCTGTTGCAAAGTCCACTGCATCGGTAAATTTAACGTTGCAACTAAGTACTAAGTTTTTAACAGCGTTGTTCATTTTTAAGATACTGCCTGCAAGTGCACCGTTATTGAGTCTTGCTTCGCCGTTTTTAACGATAACTTCTTGTCCGCCGAGTTCACTTAAACCATCGGGCAAATATTTAGCACGCATAGAATCAGTAATTAACGTAACTTTATCGTGCGGTTTATTTTTAATAACTAGTTTAATGGCGGGAATACTTAAGTGAATAAGGTCGCAAATTATTTCACAGTTGAGTTCATCGAATAGATATGCACTACCAACCGTACCAACGTCTCTGTGATGTAAAGGTTTTTGACAGTTATACGTATGCGTTACGTTAGTAAGGCCGTTAGAAACTGCCTTTTCCATGTCAACGTAACTTGCGTCGGCATGCCCAACACTTGCAACTACGCCGTTATTTTTTAAGTAAGCAATAAGTTCGCTTGCACCCTTAACTTCAGGGGCAAGGCTTACGATTTTTATAGCGTTACCACTGATTTCTTGGTACTTTTTGAAAATTTCAACGTCGGGATTTGCAACGTAGTCAAGAGGCTGAGCGCCGATATGTTTAGTTGAAATAAACGGTCCTTCTAGATGAACGCCTAAAACCTTAGCACCTTCTTCGGGGAAAATTTGGTTATATTCTTTAACAGCCTTTAATGCGTTGGTAATATTTTCGGGGCTTTGAGTCATAGTGGTTGCTAAAAAACTTGTAGTGCCCTCTTTTGCAATAGCTTTAGCAATTTTAACTAAAGCGTCTACCGACCCGTCCATAGCGTCGGCGTTATCTGCACCGTGAATATGTTGGTCGATAAAACCCGGTAATAAAACTTGTCCGTCTTCAAAAGGGAAAGATTCAGTGATATCGAGATTTTTACCTATCTCAGCGATTTTACCATCTTTAATTGCAACGTCGGTAGTAACAATACCTTTACCGTAAATATAAGCCTTAACGTTTTTAAATCCTAGCATAATTTTCTCCAAGTAGTTAATCATATAACATTTTACCATTTAGTAAAACTTTTGTCAATAGTTATTTATTTTAATAAATAAAAATGACCGTCGATAGATATCGGTGGTCAAATTTTTATAAAATATTTTCTAAAGACAGCTTAAAAGTTTTGGGTACTTGTTCGGCAAGCTCTAGTAAAACTTCTACCTTTGAAAGTGCGTCTTCCCACTTTTTATCTCTGATAAGTTTCACCGATTCAGCAATCCATAAATCGAACTCTTTAATTTCGGTGTGGGGAATAAAAGAGTGTAGGTACTTTTTCTTATTTAGCCAACAGTTTTGAACGGCGTAAGCATCATCTTCAACGGCAGTTTTGTCGTTTACTTTCTCATATAAAACTTCTAGTGTTTGATGAAATTCCTCAAACTCGTTTTGAGTAAAATTGTTTTCAAAAATTATACCGGCCGTTAAAATTAAACTTACCACAACAATAGAAATAATCGTCTTTACCATTTTACACCTTCATTAAGCGGAAATTGTAAAATCTCGTATTTTTTTTGTTTTTGCTTAAAATAGGCTTTCCCCGTGCCGTCAACGGTTAAAACTTCGACATCTTTAATTGAACATTTTTGTTGCGTAAATTCTAGAATTTTACTTTCTTCGGCTTTTAAGAACTCTAGATTTCTATTGATTATTTTTCCCTCGTTTATAACTAGTAAAGGCAATGAAGAACACTCTAAGGGTTCTTTTTTGGGAAGTGCTGAAAGCTTGCCGTTAGATTCAAAAATAGCGTAGTCTACTTGGTCTAAATGAAAATATCCTAGAGCACGCATAGATTCTATTAAATCGTCTACACCTAAGTTGTTAGAACGAAGTTCTACCATATCTACACCAAAAGTGTTGATAACGATACTAGGTTTTCCAGATAAAACTTTTTTAGCCAAATCGCCTGATTTTTCTATTAAAGTAAAAATTTGGTGCAGTAAAAATAAAGCGAGAATAGATACTATTCCGTAAATAAGCGGAATAGAAACGTCAGCCATCGGAATACACGCTAAATCGGCAATGATTAGGGTAACTATAAGTTCAAACGGTTGCATTTCGCCTATTTGACGTTTACCCATAAGCCTAATGAGTATTACAAGGGTAATAAATATAATAAACGTTCTAATAAAAATTACTACCATACGAACATTGTTGCCACAAAGTACCACCTTTATACACTTGACACAAAAGATATTTTATGGTATCTTAACAATATAGAGTAGCAAGAATGCGTAAAGTGTTGCAAAATGGGATGTCGTTTGCAAACGAAAGGATTTCCTGCGGTGTTCTTGTGCGTCCGCTATCATTATCAGTGGGGTAACCCAAATAATTTTATCGGTCTCTCTAATATTTTATGGGAGATTTTTTTATGTCAAATTTATTCTTAACTAATTCTTTTGCCTTTGCGGAAATTTTTGGTAACTTTATTAGCAAATGGTATTTGTATCTTGTGTTAATATTAAGTCTTGCTATTATCTTTACCGTATTCGCTTTACGTAAAGAACAACCACGCATGAAGCTAAGTAAAACGCAAACAATATGCCACGTTTCGGTGTTTACAGCCCTTTGCGCCGTAGTAAATGCGTTTACGTTTTTCCCTGCATCGTATATTTCAATATCGTTAATGGCAACTGTGTGTTTCGTTGCAGGATTTTTGTACGGAGCGAAAAACGCTTTTGTGATAGGTTTTATGGGGGACTTGATAACGGCAATAATTCTTCCTGCAGGGCCATATAATCCGTTAATCGGTCTAGCTAGTGGGTTAATGGGTATGATTCCTGCGATTATCTTAAAACGAACAGGCAATATCTATATGAAAATAGCACTATCAACTATTATAACTTTGATAATTTGCACTAGTGGAATAAATACTTTTGGCTTGTGGTTGGTTTACGGGATAGGCAAAAAAACGTTCTTTGCTTACCTTATTGCAAGATTACCTTTCCAAATTTTAGTAGCAAGCGGTAATGCATTTTTGTCTGCGATAATTATTAGAATTTTGATAAGAATTGTTCCGAAAAACAAACTAAACCCATTTTAAGATTTAACACTTACGGCGTTACTTATAGCGCCGTTTTTTCTTTTTCTAGCCGAAAACTTTACACCTAAAAACTTAACGTCTATAAGACCAAATCCTAAAAACAGCGCTGATATAAACGCACATAAACAAAAACAAATAATAAACAGCGACGCAACCGAGCCAACTATAGGCAGTAGCATTTTTTCTAGCATAAACCCCATTAAAATGGTAGGGAATAAAAACCCGATAGCCTTGACTAAAAAAGTCTTATATTGAGGCTTTTTGGGGCAGTGTTTTTGAATTAAAATAAGGTTAAGTATAGTAGTTAAAATGTAAACGAAAGCGTAGCCGACAAGCAAAGAATATATACCTAAAAGTTTAGGTAAAAAGAAAACCGAGAAAAGCATTAAAAATGCTCCTATAATAAAGAATAAAAGTGTTTGTTTTTCTAGACCTAAAGAATTAAGAATACTCGTCGTTACCGAAGATAACCCCATAAACACCATTAAAAACGCCGAAGCCGATAAAAATTTACCACACTCGTAACTGTCGAAAATAAGTATACCGATTTCCTCGCCACAAACAGTGAAAACGGGCACGAAAAGACAAGACAAAAACACGGTAAATTTGACGGCTTTTTCTACGTCGGTTTTAAGGCTATTATGACGGTGAAGATAAAAATTTTCCGATATTTCGGGTATTAAAACTAGAGTAAAAGAACCAATAAGAGTGGTAGGTATAAACAAAATAGGCATTGCTTGACCTGAAGCCGAGCCGAACAAACTTAAGGCTTGTGCGTTGGTGTATCCTGCCGATACTAATCTTAAGGGAAGCAAGATAGAAACTAAACTTGTGGCAAGTGAACTTGCAGTACGCATAGCAGTAACGGGTACGGCTGAAGAAATTAAAGGTTTTAACTCTGGCTTTGGGTTTACTAATCTATTCCGCCTAAAGAAGAAAACGAAAATTGCAAGGCTAAAAGAAAATACGTAAGAAATTGCTACGGCAACCCCTGCATAGTAAGCCCCTTGATAAATGTCTTTCGCACGTGTGATAAGGAAAATTCCTACGATAATCATGCACGTTTCTTCTAGAAGTTCTAAAACTGAGTAAGATAGAAAATCTTTTTCTCCCCAAAAAACTCCACGAAAAACTGCGTACAAAGAGTTTATTATTAAAGCGGGCAAAATTACTAAAAAGACTTTTAGACATCTGGGGTCTGCAAAAAGTCCTCCTAAATATTCGTGGAAAGCAAAAAATAGTACGCAAAGTGGTACTGAAAGCATCAAAGTGAAAGAAATTCCCGCCGAAATTACCGAACGCACTTTATCTATACGTTTTTCGGCTTTATATTTAGTCATAAGTCTAGACACCGTGATAGGCGTTCCCGAACTGCAAACGGTTAGAAGTAACGCAAAAACTGACAACGCTACTTGATAAATGCCTATTCCTTCAGAGCCTATTGACCTAGATAAAAAAATGCGATAAATAAATCCTAAAAACTTTTCGCAAATAGAAAACAAGGTAACGATAGCGACGGTCTTAAAAAAATTTTTCAAGTTAAGTTCTCCTAAGTTTAATCTTTAAAAGTATTC
>JAFVOW010000047.1 GCA_017505625.1 Clostridia bacterium
CATTACTCAAGAGTAAATGTATATCGTTCACCGCTGAAGATGCTCATAGATACGGCTCTCCTAACTGTGAAGCCGCTGGTAAACAAGGTGCTTTGTTCGGTTTAGAATCAATGCTTACCATTAACGGTGGCAAAGGCAAATACGTAGGCGGTTTTGCAGGTGCTCCCCGCATGAACGTGCTAATTTTAGGTGCAGGTGTTGTTGGTCAAGGTGCGTTAGAAGTACTACATGCTCTCGGTGCTAACTGTACGGTTATGGATATCAACGTAGGGCTTTTAAGAAAACTTTTACAAGATTATAATTCTCAAATCAGCACTATGCTTTGCAATAAAGAAGCTATCGCTTCAGTTCTTCCCCAGACCGACATGGTACTAAACTGTGTAAAGTGGCCTAAAGAAAGAAAAGACTTCCTTATTGATAAAGAAATGCTTAAAACTATGGAACCGGGTTCAGTACTCGTTGACATCTCTAACGACGACCCTGGTGCTATAGAATCTAGTCACGAAACCCACCACGACAACCCCAGATACGTTGTTAATGGTGTAGTACACTTCTGCGTTTCTAATATTCCGGGTGCAGTTGCACACAGCACTTCTCTTGCTTACGCATCTGAAATGTTACCTATGATTATGTCAATCTTAAACGACGGTGTAGAAAAATGCTGTATAAAGGACGGTTTTTATAGAAGAAGTTTAACTACGTATAAAGGCCTTTTAACTCACGAAGAAACTAGCGCTATTCAAAATAAGCCTTGGATTAGACCTGAAGACGTTTTAGGCATCGCAAACGAAAAACTAGATTTTGCTCCCCCAGCAACTGTTACTAGGTCAAATAATTTTTATAAAAAATAATGAACTTTACAACTGATTATAGATTAGAAAACTTTATAGTAAACGCTAAGTGGGAAAATCTTCCTTTAGACGTTAAACAAAGATTAAAAGGATGTTTTATAGACCTTACAGGTGCTTTGATTGCGGGGAGTATTTCTCCGCAATTTAAAGTTGGTCTAAAAATGGCTGAAAGACTTTTCGGTTTAGGCGATATAGCAGTCGTTGGAAGTAAAAAGCGTTTCAACTTTGCGGGTGCATCAACGGCTATGGGACACTCGTCTAACGCTTACGATATAGACGACGGGCATAACCTTACAAGAGCACACCCCGGAACTTCGTTTATCGGTGCAGTTCTTACTTCAGCTTACGAAAAAGACGTTACCTTAAAGGAGTTTTTAACGGCCTTGCTTGTTGCATATGAAACGACTATTCGCTGTGGCGTTGCCATAATGGATTATTATAAATATGCTCACTCTAGCGGTACTTTTGGTGCAATTGGCTCGGTGGTAGGCGTAGGTAAAATTTACGGATACACTAAAGAACAACTAAACAACGTTATTTCGGTGGCAGAATTCAACGCACCGTTAGTTCCCGGTATTAGAAGCGTAGAATATCCGTCAATGAACAAAGACGGCGTACCTTTTGGAGTTATGACGGGCGTTCTTGCTTTAATTGATAGCGAGTGTGGGTTTGAAGGAAACAAAAACCTATTAGAATCTGATGAATATAAACATCTTTTAAACGATTTAGGAGAAAAATATCACGTTTTAGATTTATATTTTAAGCCATACCCTTGCTGTAGGTGGACACACCCTGCAATCGACGCAGTCGTAGAAGTAATGAGCCAACACAATTTGGTTCATAGCGATATAGAAAAGGTTATCATTAAAACTTTTGAAAGAGCAACACTTTTATCTAAGATTCAGCCTAAAACCCCCGACGAAGCGCAATACAATATAGCATACCCCGTAGCGTCGGCGGTGGTTTACGGTGATTTTGGTATTGATAGAGTATTAGAAGAAAACTTAACAGATAAAACTGTTCTAGATACAATGAAAAAGTTGTCGTTTGAAGTAGATGCCGAATTTGATAAAGCTTTCCCATTAAAAAGAATATGTAAGGCAGAAATTATTACTAAAGATGGTAAAAAGTTAATTTCTGAACCTAAAGAACCACGTGGGGAAGCACACGAAAAAGTTAGCGTAGAATGGCTTACCGATAAATTCTATCGCATAACTAAACCCGTCATAACTAGGGAAAAACAAGAAAAAATTATTTCTTTAATCTTGGGCGATGAAAACATAAAAATTCGCAAAATAGTAGATTATATTAACGAATAAAGTTTTAACCATTAAAAAACACCAACCACTCGGTTGGTGTTTTTATTTACAAAATATTTTTATACTGCGCTTAACACGTGAGAGTTTCTAAGTTCGGCATCTGCAATTTTATCGTTTACTTGATATGATAGTAGTTCCATTTCGGGTTTATCTTCGTCGGTTAAATTTTGGTTAACTAACTCTTTTAAGATAAACTCGCATACGTCTTGTATTATATTTGTTTTCTTCTCAGCGAGGTCAGTTTCGTTAGAACTAGAAATCAAAAATTCTAGTTTTTCTGAAATCTTACTGTACTCCACTGAAATTTCTCTTAAAGCACGAAAAGTCCACTTATAGTAAGGGGTGTATTTTTTTGCTAGTAAAAACAAGACGTTTATCGCACTTTTTGCAAACTCGTAAACAGATAGCTGTGCGCTAGCCGTCTCTTTTCTTCTTAAGCATCTAGGATAATTATATTGCCCTGATTGAGCCATTAAAAGTAAATTACCCGCAAGTTTTTTTAGTCTTATATCTTCGGGAAAACACGATAACTTTTCACGAATTTTACTAAACTCGCCTAAATTATCTAAAAAAATCTCGCCGTTAGTTGCCTCTAAAAGATAATGTTCAGGAATCCTAAGCCACTGTTCTTTGTAAAGCGTTCCGTCACTTGAACCTGTTTTTTCCTTATAAAAGTCAGCCGTTCTAATAACGCCACGCCTTCCTCCACCAACGGCTTCCACCCAACTTCTTTTATATCCTAAATATTCTTTTGGAAGTTTATAGTATGCCCTTTCAAGCTCAAATTCAGCCTTTCTATCGACAACACTTTCATCGGGAATAAATATACAAAAATCGGGCTGAAAATCGTGGTCAGTTGAAATTTTATCATCGTAGCCGTATCTTTCAGAACCACTCCCCACCAATCCTACTGCTATATATGGTAAAAGATGAGAAAACTTTTCTTCTAGCATGGGTTTTCCGTACTCAAAGAAAAACTTTTTAGATATTTCAAGTCCTTTCATTTATACTCCTACTGCGACTTTCTAGTATTTTTTGGTATTCTAAATCGCCATAATAACCGAATACGGTAGCACACTTTTCACAAGTGTAGGCGTAATTACCGTCCACACGTTCTTTACATTGTTCTAACAATTCTTTTGCTTTAATTAGCAATTGGTCTATCTCTTTTTTTGCAAAATCTAACCCTAATTGACTCTCTTTTGCACTTGCTATATTTAATAGTGTTATTGCCTGTTCGGGTTGTTTATCTTCGTTTTCCTGCATTACAAAAATGGCTTTATGGTAAAATTCGTACGCTTTATCAAACTCTTTTAAATCGACCAAAGTTAGCGCCATATTGTTGTAAAGCCCACCTAAACGCTCGTCTTTAGACGATAAGTTTTGTTCGTAATTTGTTTTTGCTTTTTCAAATAATTCTATGGATTTTTGTGGCTCGTTAAAGGCTTTATAAACAGTAGCCGAGTTAAGATAAGTAGTGCCTGCGACAACGTTAGAAATTAAATTTAACTCTTCTATTAATGATAATGCTTTTTCAGCGTACGATATTGCTTGCTCGCCATCACCGACCTTTCTCGATAACCCAATAAGTTCGTTTAACACAAGCATTATTCCGTCGTTATCTTTTATCATTTTGGCTTCTTCTAGCCAATATAATAAATGTCTTTTAGCCGAGTCAAAATCGTTTTTTCTCAAATATTCATCTAGTTTTTCTAATACTCTAAACGTAGGGATTCTCATACTAAATATGTTTTAATAAATAATTTTTAACCTTTTCTAATTTGCTTTTTTGCCACTCGCCTTTAGTAAAATGCTTTGATACGGGATATGATATGCTTAAATCCATATGTTCGCCCTTTACAAACCCGTCTGGGGTATCGCTATAAAAATATTCTTCCCACTCTTTTAGTGTAGCGTTAGAATATTTTTCGGGTTCTAAATATATCATTTTTCTTTTTTCTTCTTCAATGAAGGCTTTAGTGAAAAGTGGTTTTAATATTTCGTATTCGGTTTCGTTGACGTTTTCAAAAATATCAGGCAACTCCGATTTTTCTATTTTGCCTTTTTCTCTATTTAGTTTTATACCAATAGCATTAAACTCTAATTTTTCTTGACTAAATTCTAGTTTTAAAAGTACGCCTACGTCGGTGTTTATATGTGAGCGTTGATAATTAGTATCGAAAATAAAGTTCCCTAAGGAATAGAAAATCATTTTCCCGTCGCCAAAGAGTTCATAATTTTCTACTACGTGTGGGTGATGCCCCACTACCACGTCTGCACCAAATTGCAAATACTCCATATATCTATCACGTGTATAGGTATTAGGTATGGGAGAAAACTCGTCGCCACCGTGTGCTACAACGATACACCAACGGCATTTAGATTTTATTTCCTTTATGCGCTTTTGGATTTCTTCCATATCGTTCCAAGCAAAGAAACCCGCTTGTGTTTTAGTTGCGGGGGTGTTTTCTTTCATATAAGAAACATTAAATATCCCTATTCCACCGGCACTATCTATATACACGGGGGTTGACGCTTGGTCTATATTTTCCCCTGCGCCGATAGTATAAACCCCTTTTCCTTTAGCAATTTTTACAGTACTTTTTACCCCTTCTATACCAGCGTCCATAATGTGGTTATTTCCAATTGAATAAATGTCCGCGCCGATTTTATCAAACAAAGTTGTGGCTTGGGGGTTCATAGCGTGAAAGAATTGCGATTTGTTTTCTATGCCTGTTAAATCTAACAGCGCGCCTTCTACGTTTATACAAACGTGGTCGGCACTGTGGAAGAATTTAAGTATATCTTCGGACAAAAACTTTTTATCTTCCCATTTTTTGTCCA
>JAFVOW010000048.1 GCA_017505625.1 Clostridia bacterium
ACCCAGGTGACTGCCACTACGTAACCGGCAACTACTACACTAGAAGAAGAATGGCGCTACTTTTCAATTTCTTAAATTATATGGGAATAGAAAAAGAACGTACGAGAGTAGAGTGGGTTTCTGCAGCGGAAGGCGCGCGTTTTTCTGCCGTTATGAACGATTTCGTTAAAACGGTTGCAGAACTTGGCGAAAACAAAAAACTCACCGACCTTCGCATTAAAAAGGAGATTAAATAATGAACGCTCTCGAAATTAAAATGCTTGAAAGGGCAAAAGAATTATTAAACGGCAAAAAGGCCGATAGAATTGTTGGCTGGAAAAAGGGCGAGTTTTATTACGATTTAACTCCCGCTACTTTTGATACGGAAGAAGAACTTAAAGATTTCGTATATAACGGATTTGCAGGTGCAAACCTTTCTAAATATATGATAGCCTTAAGTAAAAAACCCGGCGTATCGGCAATTTTCTTAAAGCCTTGCGATACTTATAGTTTTAACCAACTACTTAAAGAACACAGAATTAAGCGTGAAAACGTTTATATAATAGGCGTACCTTGTAGTGGTAAGTTAGACGTTTTCAAAATGCGCGACCTTGGTGCAGACGGCATAACCGAAATGCAAGAAGAAAAGAGTGAAGTTAAAGTTAAAACTCTTTATGGAGATTTTACTTTCGATAAAAAAGACGTTATGCTCGAAAAATGTTTAACTTGCAAGGGCAAAGAACATAAAATTTTCGACGAAATTATCGAAAGCGACGAAGATTACGAATATCAAGTAGAAGATAGGTTCCTTAAAGTAAAAGAACTTGAAAATATGACCGAAGAAGAACGTTTCGAGTTTTGGAGAAATGAACTTTCTAAGTGTATTCGTTGTAACGCTTGTCGTAACGTTTGTCCCGCGTGTTCTTGTACTAAATGCGTGTTCGACAATCCTAACTCTGGCGTAGCGTCTAAAGCAAACGCAGATACTTTTGAAGAACAAAATTTCCATATTATAAGGGCTTTCCACGTTTCTGGTAGATGTACCGATTGTGGAGAATGTTCTAGGGTTTGTCCACAAAGAATACCGCTACATTTGCTTAACAGAAAGTTTATTAAAGACTACAACGAATTCTACGGCGAATTTTCTGCTGGAGAAAACAGCGAAGGCAGAACTCCACTTACGAGTTTTACCGAAAAAGACGTAGAACCAAACGACGCTGTTAAAGGGGGTAACAAAAATGCTTAAAATATTAAAAGCAAACCTTAACGCAGTATACGAAAAAATTAGCCAAAACTATGGTTTATACCTTCCCGTTAGAAAGGCTGGAGAAGTAAACTATGGCGCATACGAAAAGGGCGCAGAAGTTTCTTTAGATACCTTAAAAACGGTAAAAAGCGCAAAAGATTTTTTCTTTCCGCAAGCCGAAGATATGATGGGCTTTAAGATGGACAAGAATAATATCGAAATAGTAGACGTAAGAAAAGAAGTTAAACCTTTTGTAATTTTTGGCGTTAGAGCGTGCGACTTAAAATCTTTCGAAATATTAGATAAAGTTTTCTTACAAGAACCAGTAGATACCTATTATAAAGCAAAAAGAGACGCTGGAATTATAGTTACACACGCTTGTAACCGTCCGGAAGAAAGTTGTTTTTGTAAGGTTTTCGGCATAGACGCATCTAATCCTTTAGGCGACGTTACTGCTCATAGCGATAAAGATTATCTTTACCTTAAAGCGAATACCGAAAAAGGCGAAAATCTTTTATCTTTAATAAAGGAGTTTGCCGAGACTGCAAAAGACGAAGAAGTTGAACCTATAAAACAAAACATAAAGAATATTATAGATAAACTTCCTTATTCTAACCTTAAACTCGATAACTTTAAGGAAGAAA
>JAFVOW010000049.1 GCA_017505625.1 Clostridia bacterium
GAACGGGAGATGCCGCTTTTGAAGAGAGAGCGCGAATGAAAACAGAAAAAATATAAAAAAGTTTTCGGCAATGTCTATCATTTTAAAACTACATATGGTATACTCTAGGCAAAACTACGCCACCGGCATAAACGCCTTGTTTACTTGTTAAACCGTCTTCGTTAACAATAATTCCACCGTGAGCGTTTACTTCTAATCCTGCCGTTGTATCTTTAATAAGTGGGTTTGGTGAAGTTCCGATAGACATTATCACGGTATCAACTGCAAGTTCAAATTCAGAGTTAGGAATTACAACGGGGCGACGACGACCTTTAGCGTCGGGTTCGCCAAGTTCCATTTTAACACAACGCATTCCTGTAACGAAACCGTTCTTTTCATCTCTTGGGTTTTCAGGGTTGTTATAGCCTAAAATTTCTACAGGATTGCAAAGAAGTTTAAATTCAATTCCTTCTTCTTCTGCGTGTTCTACTTCTTCCTTACGAGCAGGAAGTTCATCCATAGAACGACGATATACAATGTAAACCTTTTCAGCGCCTAATCTTAAAGCAGTTCTTGCAGCGTCCATAGCAACGTTACCGCCACCTACTACTGCAACGTTTCCACCTTTCATAATAGGTGTCGTTGGATTTTCAAGGTAAGCTTTCATAAGATTGCTTCTGGTTAAGAATTCGTTTGCTGAATATACACCTTTAAGAGATTCACCGGGGATATTCATAAAGTTGGGAAGACCTGCGCCTGAACCGATAAATACTGCTTCAAAGCCCATTTCGAACAATTCATCGATAGTTAAGGTTTTACCGATAACAACGTTAGTTTCTACTTTTACGCCTAGCGCTTTTAATCCTTCAACTTCTTTAGCAACAATTGCTTTAGGAAGTCTGAATTCAGGAATACCGTAAACTAAAACGCCACCAGCAACGTGGAATGCTTCGTAAACGGTAACTTCGTAACCTTTTTTAGCAAGGTCGCCAGCACAAGTAAGACCAGAAGGGCCTGAACCGATAATTGCAACTTTATGACCGTTAGATTGGGGTTTTTCAGTAACTTCGCCTGCATTAGCATTGTGCCAATCTGCAACGAAACGTTCTAATCTACCGATACCAACCGGCTCGAATTTAACGCCTAAAGTACATTTGCTTTCGCATTGAGTTTCTTGTGAGCAAACTCTACCACATACTGCGGGAAGTGAAGAAGTTTGTGCAATTATTTTATAAGCACCTTCAAAATCGCCTTGTTTTACAAGGGTGATAAAATCGGGAATATTGATGTTTACAGGACAACCTGCAACACAAGGTTTATTTTTACAGTTAAGACATCTATTTGCTTCTGCTATAGCCACTTCTTGAGAGTAGCCGAGCGCAACTTCACTAAAATTTCTTGCTCTTACCTTTGCGTCTTGCGTAGGCATTTCATTTTTCTTTGGAATAATAGCCATTATTTGTTACCCCCTTCTGCTTTTTTGAATAAGTTACAGGTTTCTTCGTAAGCGTGTCTTTCGAAATCGAAGTAAGTTCTACCCCTAGACATTGCTTCATCGAAGTCTACTTCGTAACCATTGAAATCAGGACCATCAACACAAGCGAACTTAGTAACTTTCTTGCCGTCTTGGTTTAAGGTTAATCTACAACCGCCACACATACCTGTACCGTCAATCATAATAGGATTCATAGAAACGGTAACTGGAACGTCGAATTGCTTAGCGGTAAGAACTACGAACTTCATCATGATAAGAGGTCCGATAGTGATAATCATATCGAATTTTTCGCCACTTTCGAGCATTTCTTTTAAGGGCATCGTAACGTTACCTTGTCTAGCGTACGAACCGTCGTCGGTAACTACAACCATTTTATCCGAGCAAGCCTTAAATTCGTCTTCTAAAATAAGTAAGTCTTTATTTCTAAAACCGATTATGCTAGTAACGTCAGCACCAAGTTTATGGAATTCTTCAGCAACGGGAAGAGCGATAGCACAGCCAACGCCACCACCTACGATACAAACTTTTTTGATACCTTCGGTTTCAGTTGCCTTACCTAAAGGACCAACGAAGTCTTGAATATATTCTCCTTCATTTTTTTGGTTTAATTTAGCAGTGGTTGAACCAACGATTTGAAAAATAATTTTAACAGCACCACGGGTTTTATCACAACCTGCAACGGTGAGTGGAATTCTTTCTCCATCTTGGTCGACACGTAAAATTATAAATTGACCGGGAAGCGCTTTGTTAGCAACTAACGGTGCGTGGATTTCCATCTGCGTAACAGTGGGGTTTAATTCTTTTTTTGTAAGAATTTGATACATTACGGTTTTCTCCTTTATTACTTTATTACGACAAGCATGACGGTTAAAAACCTTTAACCGTCATGTCCATGTCGAAATTTGCTTTATTATTACTTTATTATTATATATTATTAACTTATAGTTGTCAATAGAAAAAAGAAATAATCTTGCGAATTATACAACAAAGTAATCAGCTTATAGTTACCTATCTTCTGCTGTTTGACACAATTAAAAAAGACCGTCTGAACGGTCTTTTTTAATTTCTATACTCTTAAGCTTTCCTTAATGTGAGATATTGCAGTTTTACTAAGTCTACTTACTTGCGCTTGCGAAATGCCTATTTCTTCGCTTATTTCCGTTTGCGTTTTGCCTTCATAGTAGCGTAGATATATAATACGTTTTTCTCTTTCGCAAAGCGACTTCATTGCAGTATCTAACGCTACGTTTTCAGTCCACCTTTCATCGGTGTTTTTATTGTCGCCTAGTTGGTCTAATAAAAGCAGAGTGTCCCCAGATTTATTGTATACGGGCTCATATATAGAAACGGTGTCAGATATTGCGTCTAAAGCATACACCACGTCGGAAACAGCAACTTGCATTGCTTCGGCAATTTTATCGGGCGTTGCTTCTTCGCCGTTTTTCTCTAACTCGCCACGTGTTTTTAATACAAGGTAAGCGGTATCTCTTATAGACCTAGCGATTTTTAATGAATTTCCATCACGAAGATATCTTTTAATCTCGCCAATAATCATTGGTACAGCGTAGGTTGAAAATTTTACGCCCACCGATAAATCGAAGTTGTCTATCGCCTTAATAAGACCGATTGTTCCTGCTTGAAAAACGTCGTCAGAGTTAGCGTTTTTTAAGCGGAAACGTTTTATGATAGATAAAACTAGCCTAAAATTAGCGACGATAAACTGTTCTCTTGCCGACTTATTTCCTTTGGCAATCTCGGATAAATACTCGTAAGATTGTTCTTCAGTAAGCGTCGGCAACGTCGAAGTGTTAATACCAGATATTATAACTTTACTCATAAGCTCTCTCCTATGTAAAGATTAGAGAGTGTTGAACTTAATTATGGGCAAAAGAAAAATTTTTATACACCGATTAAATCAAAAAACCGACGAAGTATTCCGTCGGTTTTTTAGTTACAATGCTTTTATTAAATCTTGTATAGTTTTTCTGTTCGTAGACTTCCACGTGTCAGTGTTAAACGAGCCTGTACCAAAGATATTTCCTCCGTAACCTACTACGTTTGCAGTACCTTCGTACATTTGACCTAGTTGATACCACTCGTTACCGTCGTCGTCTGACGTAAATACAGCAACGTAAACAGGTGCCGAACTAAATATTCTATTTAAGCCATCGGTCGTTAAATATATAGCCATTTCTCTACCTTCGGCATCTCCGGTATTAGCATTTCCGTCTACGTCTTCACGCTTAATAATAACCGTAACGTCAGTATCAACACCGTCTATATTTAGTTTAAGGTTACCTTGGAACAATTCAGCTAGTAGCTCGGTATCGCTATCTGTTGCACCCTCAACGTTACCGATATACGAATCGTTTCTATTGTTGTTTGCACCGTCATCCATTTGATTGAGAAGTTTTGTAAACGAGCCCGTATCGTTGACGTCGTTAATAATAAGTTCAAACTGTGCTAATGCACCGTCAACAGCTATTTCTTCTTTAGGAGGCAACTTATCAAGGGGTACAAAATCAAATTCTAAATATGAATTGAGAATGGTATTCGACGGGGTTATGCCTTTTTTATAAGAAAAGGTTACGTCGAACTCTAAATATTCACCAGGTGCAATCATATCGCCGTGTTCAATAGACGGCTTAACCACGATATCTACGTTATCGTACTGCTCGGCATGATACTTAACGGCGTTATAAGCGTAAGTTTCCCTCGCATTATTGTAAACTTTTAACTTAAGAGTTGCAGTTGAAGTACTAACCGTTGTTAGTTTTGCCGTCGAATTTAAGAATTCTCTAATAAACCCATTAACAACGGCATCTCCTCCACCTTTTCCCTCGCTGAATGACGCTTCGACAATATGAACGTCTTCAGCAAGCACCATTTTTAAATCGTAATTTTGCTCATACGACAACGGGGATGCGTATTTCCACGTAGCAAAAACTCCCGCAGCAGTTAACGGAACAATTATTAAACCTAATAAAATGCAAATTTTTGAAACAAGTTTAATCTTCATAATTACTCCTTGTTTCTAACGAGTTTTCTACAACTATTCCTAATAATTCTTTTACCCAACGAACTTGTCTATCAGAAGTTACCTTTACACGCATAGGATAATTAGCGTATGCTTTTACGCTAGAAACGTCGGTAAAGATATACTTCGTATCTTCATAGTCTTTGGGGTTAAGTCCGATATATGCGTTAAGAGTTTTGCCACGAATAGTAAATTTAACTATAGGCTTAGATTTTAGTTTATAAGTTACGCTAGTTTTAGCGTCTATTCGGCGTATACCGTCTATTCTAGATAACGTCTTTTTAATCTCATCGTATCTTTCTTTTGCGATAGGTGAAAGTCTTAAACGATATCTAAAACCCCTTGCTTTTTTCTTTTTTAGGTCGGCAAAAGAAAACTCTTTTGCCACCTTTATCACGGGTTTTTCTAGTACGGTAAAAGAATTTTTGTTAGCAACATCGGTAATTAATTCGTTTACCCAACGTGCTTGTCTATCACTCGTTACCTTTACACGCATAGGATAGTTTTTGTGTGATTTTACGTTTGACACGTCGGTAAATATGTACTTAGTATCAAAATAATCACTAGGTTGTAAACTGATATAAGCATTAAGCGTTTTACCCTTAATGGTAAGCTTAATAATAGGCGTATTGCCCTTTTTGAAAGTTTCAGATTTTTTAGAATCTATTACTCTAACGCCTTCTATACGGCTAAGTAATTCAGTTATTATTTGGTAGCGTTCTTTTACATTTTCGTTTGAATTGTCTAAGCGTTCCTTAAAAGTTTTAGTTTCACGGCCTACGAGGTGAGCAAACGGGCTTACCACTTGATTTTCAACTTGCAAAATGTCTTCAAATTCTTGTGGCTTTTCAAGTAGGGTTAAGCCGTTTTTAGCACATAATTCGGTGATTAATTCATTTACCCAACGTGCTTGTCTATCCGATGAGAGTTTTACTCTCATAGGATAGTTTTTATGTACTTTTACGTTAGATTCATCGGTATAAATATACTTAGAATTTTCGTATTCTTTAGGGTTTAGACCTAAATAAGTGTTAAGCGTTTTACCCTTAATGGTGAGTTTTGTTATAGGCGTATTGCCCTTTTTAAAAGTTTCAGTTTTTCTAGCATCAATAACTCTAACACCGTCCACACGGCGAAGTAGCCCGGTTACCGTATCGTAACGTGCTTTTACTTTTTCGTTTGAGGATTCTAGTCGCTCTTTAAATGTGCGTATATCACGTTTACCTTTTAAGTGTGCAAAGGGGTTAACGGTTTCTTGTTCTACTTGAATTTCTTGCGGTTTTTCAAGTAAAACTATTCCATTTTTAGCACATAACTCGGTTATGAGTTCGCATGTCCACTTTGCTTGTCTATCTGAAGAAAGTTTTACTCTCATTGGATAGTTAGCGTGGGTTTTAACGTTGGAGACGTCAGTGTAAATATACTTACTGTCTACGTATTCGCTGGGGTCGAGTCCTAAATATGCGTTTAACGTTTTACCACGGAAATTTAGCCTTACAATAGGCAAATTCCCACTTTTATAGGTATGTTGTTTTTTACCTTCAATAACCCTTGCTTCTGCAATACGGCGGACAGTACCCATAACCGTTTCGTATCTATTTTTAACAATGTCGGTAGAATTGTTAAGCTTTTCTATAAACGAGATATTGTTGCGTTTAATATTAAATAACGAAAATGGATTTTGAGTGTCGCCTAAAGGTATAATATCTTCAGTTACAACTTCTTCATTAGAAGCAGTTATTAGTAAAAATCTTGCACGCCTTGCGTTTAGTAGTTTTTTTTCTAGGATAGGCGTAATTATGATTGATGCTAAAACGAGCATAATGCAAAGCCAGCCCGCAGGAGACTGCATAAACAAAATAAAACTGCCTATAAACGGAATACGTTCTCCCCTATAAATACCACGCATTTGCGAATAAAGTACGGGGAAACGGTCAGGCGAACTTACAGCGTCACCCTGTAAAAGAAAATACCTTTCGTTAGGATGTCTATCGTTTGCTTCTTCAATACCAACTATTCTATGAATAATAAGTAAATCGTCAACTTCATAAACGACAACGTCGTAAAGTTTAAGTTCTTCTTCCTTAGGAATCTTATAGGTCATTATAAGGTCGAACGCTTGAATTTGATTATCAAGACCGTTTTCGAACAAGTAAGTGTTGTCTTCATACTTTTTCGCCATAGAACCAGTTTGCACAACTCTATAAGTCGGTACGTTTTCAAAGTAAACGTTTTGAGTACAGTTTATGTACGTCGCCCCTACGAAAATAGCACCGAAAACAAGACAAAACAACCCCGAGATAGCCGTCTCGAAGATTTTTGTAAATTTATTAGGTTTTGTCTCACGTTCAAATTCTTCTCTAATTTTATCGTCTTCCGCACCCGAACGAATAAGCTTAAGAGTTAGTTTTATAATTGTTGTCAGTGCAACTGTTGAAAGGGACACCAACAACACGAAAACGATTAAACAAAGAACCAAAACGTAAACGTCAAATTGTGCCATTTTGTAGTTTGTTTATCCTAAAAATTTTATATAAATGGTTAAACCAGCCGTCGTAAAATCAACGGCTGGTTGCATTTTTATCGTATATATCCAAAATTAAGCGTTGCTTGAAGGAGTTTGACCGTCAGTTACAACGATGGTAAAGGTAACGCCAACAAGTGCAGCATGAACAACGTCGTAATCTGCTCTCTCGTCAAGATAAAGGTTCTTGTTAAGTTTAACTTTGGTCAAAAGAGTTGCATTATCAAGAGTGTAAGTGAAAGTTCCATCAAGTTGCTTTGTCCAAGTTACGTTTTCCGTAAACACACCGTCTGCTTCATCTTCAATTATAAACAAGTCGGTTAACGTGCCACTTTCATTATCAACGTACCATTTGCCTGCGTGCTCGCCCGTGCCTTCAGATAACTTTACTTGAGGCATTTTAGAAATCTTCCACTCAATTTCAGTGGGTAAACCGTTTGCTTTAATTTCGTCAGATGCAAGAGTTTCACTAGGTGTAAATGTTACGGTAAGGAATGGTGCTTCTGAATTGTTAGAGCCAAAACTTAAAACTGCAGTATAATCACCAGTTGCCTTTTGGTCTAAAACGATACCAGAAATGTTAGACGTGATTTCGTATGCACCACTGGGGTCAGAGGTTGCAACGCCTGAAAGAGCTATTACTTTTTCGTACTCTTTATCAGTAACGTCGTTACCAGCATAAGTCCAAGTAGCGTATACGCCACCGATAGTTACGCATAAAATCATTGCGATTAACATGCTTAATTTTTTCATTTTTATTCTCCTATAAATATGATTTATAGTTTTATATTACTCCAACTACATATACTTGTCAAGTATTTATCAAAATATTTTATACCATCTTAGAAAATTCCTTTTTTAGACGAGATATAATTTTTTTCTCTAGCCTTGAAATATAACTTTGTGAAATTCCTAGCATGTCTGCAACTTCTCTTTGAGTTTTTTCTTCTTCTCCCGTTAAGCCGTAACGAAGAAGCATTATCTCCTTTTCTCTAGCGTTAAGTTTATTAAGTGCGATTTTTAATAAATCACTCTCTACACCGTTTTCGATTTTTTTGTAAACAACGTCTGAATCTGTCCCCATTACGTCGGATAAAACTAGTTCGTTGCCTTCCCAATCGGTATTAAGTGGCTCGTCGAAAGAGACTTCGCTTTTAAGTTTTACCGTGCGTCTTAAGTGCATTAAAATCTCGTTTTCTATACAACGTGATGCGTACGTTGCTAATTTTATGTTTTTTTCGGCGTTAAACGAGTTGACGGCTTTAATTAAACCTATCGTGCCAACCGACACCAAATCATCTAAATCAACGCCTGTATTTTCAAATCGGCGTGCTATATATACTACTAGTCTTAAATTGTGTTCTATTAGTAAATCTCTTACGTTGTCTTCGCCGTGAGATAGTTTTTCCAGCAATTCGGCTTCTTCTTCGGGTGAATACGGCGAAGGCAATACTTCACCACCGTTTATGTAGTTTAAAAGGTTTTGGTTAAGATTAAACTTGTTTAGAATTTTAAGAAGTTTTTGCTTGATAAATTTTAGCATTTTCACCCTCCATAAGCGACGGGTGTAATAGCACGTCCACTCCGTCAATATTTATATTTTCCGTAACGACTACCGTTACGTTATTAAATATATTCTCTTGTCCCCCACCTTTAATGACTAATTTGTCACATTTAAAAGATATTTTTTCTTGAGTGCCGTTAACGGTTGTTATTTTTTGTTTTTTTACTCCTAAAAAATTACCGTCTTTTAACAAAAGCTTAAAAAGTCTTTTACTTATTACTATTACCGGACTAAAACCGTCGTACAAAAAGTTTCCAGTGTCTAAAAACCCTTGTGCGTTTACCGAATTGTTTAATGCTGTGATATAAACGTCGTAGTTATAATTTACTGCGTGGCGTTTTACGTAAATATACTTGATTACCGATGCACCAAGTTTTAGTATAACGTATACGGGCAAAAACATTATAGCGATACTTATTTCCGATGAATAGTCTATTCCGATAAGGTTAAAAACGCCAACTATCGCCCCACCCGTTAAAAAGGTTAAAGTCATAAATACTAACACTGAAACGTAAAACGAACGAAAGGTTATATATTTATAACTAATTAATACCAATAGCAGTCCTACC
>JAFVOW010000050.1 GCA_017505625.1 Clostridia bacterium
CAAACCTTTTGGGAACTACGCCCAAAATCGGCGCAATGGGTAAAGCAAATCCGCAGTACGACGTTGACGTGGTAGACGCTGACGGCAACTCGGTTGCTCCTGGTGAAGTGGGTGAAATAGTTATCCATACCGACAAGGAAATTCCTTGTGGATTGTTTAGAGAATATTATCGTGATACTGAAAAAACTACTGATGCATGGCACGATGGTATGTATCATACAGGCGATACCGCATGGCGTGATGAAGACGGATATTTCTGGTACGTAGGTCGTGTAGACGACGTTATAAAATCTAGTGGTTACCGTATAGGGCCGTTCGAAATCGAATCAGTAATAATGGAACTACCTTACGTTCTAGAATGTGGCGTATCCGCCGTTCCAGACGAAGTTCGTGGTCAAGTAGTAAAGGCAAGTATAGTTTTAACTAAAGGTACTGTAGGTACTGAAGAACTAAAGAAAGAAATTCAAGCCTACGTTAAAGAACATACCGCCCCCTATAAATATCCAAGAGTAGTAGTATTCAGAGATGAATTACCCAAGACTATAAGTGGCAAAATCCAAAGAAACAAATTATAAGCGTCGCAATACTGCGTTTACTGTACTTGTTTAATTTCGTTTTTGTGTAAACGACTATAATATTGTATTATGAAAAAGACCTTCGTAACGAAAATGCCTAACCATATTGGTTCGTTTTTAAAGGCAAGCAAATGTTTTTCTGAGTTATCAGTTAATATAACTAGAGTAAGCTATAACAAAGCGGTAGATTCGCATACCTTGTTTATTGAAGCCACGGGCGAGAAGTCTCAATTGGAAAAGGCAACAGAAAAACTAAAAGAAATTGGATATCTTTCAAACGGAGAGGAAAACAGCAAAATAATTTTGATGGAATTCCTTTTAGAGGATAAACCAGGAAGCGTTACTAGCATTTTAGAACTTATTAGCAAGTTTAATTTTAATATTTCTTATATAAACTCACAAGAAAACGGTAGTGGTTATCAATACTTCAAAATGGGTTTATACGTTAACGGAACAAGCGGGTTAACGGAATTTTTAGCGCAAGCAGAAAAACTGTGCGACGTTAGAATCATCGATTACAATAATACCGAGAAAGTTTTTGATAACAGTATTTTTTATAATACGTACGTCAACGGCTTAGTTAAAACGATGGGGCTTTCAAGCAAAAAGAAAGAGGAACTTTTGGTTAACGTGAATTTAGCCATGCAAACGCTAGACGAACAAGGGCTTTCTCCGTACAAGACGTTTGATAGCATAAGTAAGTTTGCAGAACTTCTTGCACAAAGTAAAGGAGATAATTTCCATCCAAGAATTTCCGTACATAGAATAACTCCAAATACAAAAATTACTCTAATAGAACCTGATTGTGGTAGTAATATGGCAATATTAGAGAGTAACGGTGAAAGAGTTTTTGTAGATTCGGGGTACGCTTGCTATAAACTAGAAATGCTAAAAACAATAAAAGAAATTGTTCCCGACTTTAAGAAACGAAAAGAGAAGATAATAGTAACGCACGCCGACGTAGACCATTGTGGGCTTCTAAACGAATTTGATGAGGTTATAGTTAGTCAAAGAAGTGCGGAAAGTTTGCTTGCCGAATCTAAAAACCTAGCAGGTTTTCGTGAACGTAATCACTTGCATTTGCCGTACGTTAATATTTGCAAAATTTTAACTGAATATCAAACGGTTGATGAAAATAAGATTTGTCCGCTTTGGAACAAGTCGAGTTTGACGGCACCTATAGAGCAAATAGGTTTTTATAACGTAGGAGAACTTAATTTTGAAATCTATGAAGGAAAAGGCGGACACTTGCCGGGAGAAATAGTTATGATAGATTTTGAACATAGGCTTGCCTTTACGGGGGACGTGTTCATAAATCTTTCGGAGCTAACAAAAAAGCAAGCTGAATACAATCAATATGCACCGATACTAATGACTTCCGTTGATACCGACCAAAAGCTTTGTTCAAAAGAGCGGTCAGCGTTTTTACAAAGACTAGGAGTTGGAGAGTGGAGTATTTTTGGTGGACACGGTCAAAGAAAATCTTATTCGCCTTAAGCCGATTAATAAAGGGAATTTTATGTATTATAACGAATTACAAATAGGTATGTCGGTAGAGATAGATACTGCGGTTATACAAAAAGATAAAATGCTTGATTTTGCATTTAATTACGACAATATACCTTAGGCAAAACGAAAACCCCCATTGTGGATATCCACAATGGGGGGTAATTTTATGCTAAATTAATTTTCTTGTGCTTGGTTAGGTTGTTTTTTCGTTTTGTTTTTATTAACTTTTTTCATAATAAAAAAGATTACGTAATGAACTACCATACCGACTGCTATTGCTTTAACAAGGTCGAAAATAACCGTCAAAGCAAAAGTCAATACTAAAACTAAAATATCCCACCATTTAGAAGTTTTTAGGATATGCACGAATTCACGCCACTCACTCATATTATATGCTACGATAAATAAAATAGATGCGATAATCGGCATAGGAATTAGTGAAGCGTAAGGAATTAGAACGACTAAAACCAATAATAACACGACGGCGTGGGTCATACCGGCAATCGGCGAACGGCCACCGTTACGAACGTTAGCGGCAGTTCTAGCGATAGCACCCGTTGCGGGAATACCGCCCATAAACCCTACGCAAAGGTTGCCAACGCCTTGAGCAATAAGTTCGGTATTAGAGTTATGTTTATCGTTTATCATACCGTCTGACACTACGCAAGATAGTAAACTTTCTATACCTGCAAGTAGGGCAATAGTTATTGCCGACGGCAAAAGAGAAATGATTTTATCAAAAGTTACGGTAGGTAAATGAAAACTCGGTAGTCCACTTTTTAAGGTGTAAAGCGTACCGATAGTGTTTACGCTTAAAGAGAGCAAGCCAACTACTAACGCCCCTACTAAAACGGCTATTAAAGAGCCGGGAATTTTTTTGGAAACTTTAGGCCAAAAAATTAAAATCACAAGCCCGATAACGCCTACTAAAACCGACCACCAGTTGATAGTTTTAATATTTTCAAATACCAAAACTAATTTGTCTATCGTTTCGATAGCGTTAGTGCCTGCTGGATACGTTAGTCCTAAAAAATCTTTTAACTGTCCGATTACTAAGGTTACTGCAATACCTGCCGTGAAACCTACGGTTATGGTGTGTGGAATAAACTTAATCAAAGACCCGACACGGCAAAGACCTAAAATTACTAAAATTATACCTGCCATAATGGTTGCAAGCATTAATCCTTCCATGCCTTCGCTAGCGATAATTCCTGCAACGATTGTTGCAAACGCAGCGGTAGGACCTGAAATATTTACACGGCTTCCACCGAGAGCCGAGATTACGAAACCGGCAATAATCGCAGTATATAGTCCCGTTTCAGGCGTAGCCCCCGAAGCTATTGCAAGTGCTATTGATAGTGGCAGAGCAATTATGGCGACGATAAGTCCAGCAACTAAATCTGATACAAGGTCTTTAGCTTTGTACGATTTATTCTTAAAGGTGGTAAAAAGTTTTGGTTCAAAAGTTTTCATCTATAGTTTCTCCGAGAAACATTATATATTAAAAAATCAGTATAAGCAAATAAAAAGCGTAAAAATCCTTGATTTTAGTTAAAATTTATAGTATTATCAATTTATGATTTATAACGACGTATTACAAGCAATCGGGCATACCCCGATAATAAGACTCAACAAGTTAGTAGACCCCGATTCTGCCGAAATCTTAGTTAAGTTCGAAGGGCTTAACGTAGGTGGTTCGATTAAAACCCGTGTGGCTTTCAATATGATTATTGATGCTGAAAAACGTGGTTTATTGAATAAAGATAGCATTATTGTAGAACCAACTAGTGGCAATCAAGGTATAGGCCTTGCACTCGTAGGTGCAGTAAAAGGTTATAAAACCATAATTATTATGCCCGATTCCGTGAGTGAAGAAAGACGTAAACTTGTTCGCCATTACGGTGCTGAAGTTATTCTTGAACACGACGACGGCAATATCGGAGACTGCATAGATAGGTGCTTAAAACGTGCCATCAAGATGGCTAAAGAAGACCCAAACGTTTTCGTACCGCAACAGTTTGAAAACCCTGCTAACCCCACCGTTCATCGTCATCACACGGGTTTAGAGATTTTAGAACAAGTTGCAGGTCCTATTCACGGATTTTGTTCGGGTATAGGTACGGGTGGTACGATTACGGGTATAGGCGAAGTGCTAAAAGCACAGAATCCCGACATCACTATTTGGGCGGTAGAACCCGAAAATGCTGCAATACTTGCAGGTGGTACGGTTAGTTCGCATATTCAAATGGGTATAGGCGACGGACTTATTCCCCCCGTTCTAAACACCGAAATTTACGAAAAAATTTGTATAATATCCGATGAAGAAGCATTAGATACTTCTAAAAAAATAGCAAGGCTAGAAGGTATTATGTGCGGAATTTCTTCAGGAACAAACGTGGCGGCGGCAATCAAACTCGCAAAAGTTTTAGGTAAAGGTAAAACGGTAGTTACCGTTCTCCCCGATACTGCGGAACGTTATTTTTCCACACCGTTATTTGAAAACGAGTAGGAGAGTATAAAAGTATGGTACACAGTTTCTTACTTATAGGACAATCTAATATGGGTGGTCGTGGATTTATTCACGAAGCAAAGGACGTTGACCGTGAAAGATTATTAGTATTAAAAAACGGTCGTTGGCAAAAATTGTTCCGTCCCGTAAACCCCGATAGAGTTATGTCGGGTGTAAATTTAGCAGAAAGTTTTGCTGAAAAATATTCAAAAGAATTTGACGTAGACGTAGGGTTAATTCCTTGTGCTGACGGCGGAACGTGCTTAGACCAATGGAGCGTTGGTGGGCTTTTATACGATAACGCAGTTTATCAAACACGCTTAGCACTTAGAACTTCAAATCTTGCTGGTATTTTATGGCACCAAGGCGAGTCTGATTGTACGGACAGCCGTCAAGCCGAATACTGCAAAAAACTAAAAGTTATAATGGAAAGTTTTAGAAAAGACATCGGTGAAATAGACGTCCCAATAATCGTAGGTGGCGTAGGCGATTTTATTAAAAATTATCACGGCTTAAATGACCCTGCTGTTGTAAACGAACAACTCCAAGAGTTTGCTAAAAACGACCGACGCAGTGCTTTTGCTAGTGCAAAGGGCTTAAGCGATAATGGGGACAATCTTCATTTTAACGCAAAAGCCTTGCACGAATTAGGTCTTAGATATTACGAAGCGTTTAAGACTGTTTACGACAAAGATAGAGTGTTTGTTGAAAAGAGTTCACCCGACGACGCAATTAGAAGCGAAATAGAAAGTTTATAAGGGGAATTTACAATGAAAGTTTTAAGGGCAGAGCATCCACGTCCCGACTTAAAAAGAAAAGATTGGCTAAATCTTAACGGCGAGTGGGATTTTGAGATAGATAACGAGCTATTAGGAAAAACTCAAGGCTATACGAAAAGTCGTTCGTTTAAAGACAAAATAAACCTTCCGTTTTGTCCTGAATCAAAGCTTTCTGGGGTACAAAATACCGATTTTATGAACGCCGTTTGGTACGGCAAAAATATACAAATTCCTAAAGATTGGGGAAATAAGCGAGTATTACTGCACGTAGGGGCGTGCGACTATTTTTCTACCGTTTATATTAACGGGCAAAAGGTCGGCGACCATACTGGCGGTTATACTCCTTTTTGTTTTGATATAACCGATTATTTAACTGGCGACGACTATCTAATAATATACGCAGAAGACGACGTAAGAAGCAATAAACAAGCAAGTGGCAAACAATCGCATTTATTAGAATCTTACGGTTGTTTTTATACGAGAACTACGGGAATTTGGCAAACGGTTTGGCTAGAAGCCGTTAGCCCATTTTACGTAAAAAGATACGAAGTTTTTCCTAACGTAGAAAAATCTTCAGTAAAAATTAAAATATATTGTTCAAAAGATTCTGATAACGCCAATATAAACGTCAAAGCAATTTTTGACGGTAAAATAGTCGGCGAGTTTAACGGAACGGTTAAAAAGGGTTTAGCTCAAGCCGAAATACAACTTTCAGAAAAACATTTATGGGGAATCGATAAAGGAAGCCTTTACGATTTAAAATTCATTTTAACAAAAGATAATTATAATGACGCTGTAGACGGGTATTTTGGATTAAGAGAAATTTCTCTAAGAAAAGACGGGTTTTATCTTAACGGTGAAAGGCTATATCTTAGAATGGTACTAGACCAAGGGTTTTATCCCGACGGTGTAATAACTGCACCCACTGACCAAGATTTCATAACCGATATAGAAATTGCTAAAATGCACGGGTTTCACGGTGCAAGATTACACCAAAAAGTGTTTGAACCTAGATATCTTTACCACGCCGATAGATTAGGGTTTATCGTTTGGGGAGAAGCAGGTAACTGGGGTATGCCCGTAACCGATGAAAGCAACTACGTAAACTATCAGAAAGAGTGGATTGAAGAAGTTGAAAGAGATTTTTCTCATCCTAGCATAATAGGTTGGTGTCCTTACAACGAAACGTGGGAAAGAGATGCTTCTAGAAAAGGTGTAAAACAAATAGACGACCTATATAATACTATTAAAAAGATGGACACTACTCGTCCCGTTATTGCCGATAGCGGTTCGTTGCCGACAAACTTTACCGATATAAACGACGTTCACACATACGCACAAACCCCCGAAGAGTTGAATAATGTTTTTGAAGATATTGAGCAAAACGTCGTAAAGGAATCATTGCGCAGTAAACATAAAGACGCACATTATTTGCACGCAAATCTTCCCGTGTTTTTTAGCGAGTTTGGTGGAATAAAACTTGCAACTGACGATGCGGATAAAAAATCTTGGGGATATGGAGCAGTTCATAGCCAGGAAGAGTTTTACGAAAGACTAGAAAATCAAGTAAAGTTCATTAAAACTATCGATAGGATAGTGGGTTTTTGTTATACGCAACTTACCGATGTAGAACAAGAACAAAATGGGTTAGTTTTCTACGATAGACGGTTAAAGTTCGACCCCAAAAGAATAAAAGAAATTATAAAAATTTGAAAAACGACGTAAAAATCGTTGACAAGTTATATTTATTAGTGATATACTCACGACATATTCCGAAGAAACTTTCAGGATGTTTTCAAACTGAAAGCAGAGGAACTCTGGAGAATCTCACGTAAAAGTGGGTACCGAAGGGGCAAGGGAAACCGAAACTCTCAGGTAAAAGGACAGGGCACGTTTAATATTTTAAGTCTAAAAAACTTATTAACCAACGGCTTTTTCGTATTCAATTAGAGTTACTCTTATATCGGAGTAACTCATTTTTTTACAAGGAGATAGGTTATGCAAGCATTTTTAGACGGATTACTTAAAGTAGTTCAAACAATCAATGCGTATTTATCCGATTACGTGTTGATTATTTTACTTATCGGTATTGGTGTTTTCTATACCGTGAAAACCCGTTTCGTTCAAGTACGTTGCTTCAAGCAAGGTATGAAACAAGTTTTCGGTAATGCTAAACTCAACGGTAAGAAAGAAAAAAGCGGTATGAGTTCTTTCCAGGCGTTCACCGCAGCCGTTGCCGCACAAGTAGGTACGGGTAACATCGTCGGTGCAAGTGGTGCAATTTTAGCGGGTGGTCCCGGTGCTATTTTTTGGATGTGGGTGATTGCTTTCTTCGGTATGGCTACTAACTATTCAGAAGCAGTTTTGGCACAAAAAACAAGACTACTTAACCACGACGGAAGTGTCAGTGGCGGTCCGATTTACTACATTAAACAAGCATTTAAGGGCAAGTTTGGTACTTTCCTTGCAGGATTCTTTGCCGTATCGGCAATTATTGCTTTAGGTTTCGTCGGCTCGATGGTACAATCAAATTCTATCGCAGGTGCAGTAAACGAAGCAACGGGTATCGACCCATGGATAGTTGGTATTGTTCTAGCAGTTTTAGCAGCATTGATATTTATCGGTGGTGTAAGTAGACTTGCTTCCGTTACCGAAAAAATCGTTCCTATTATGGCAATTATCTATTTGCTAGGTGGTTTAGTTATTATTTGTTCTAGAATTACCGTCTTGCCTGAAGCGTTCTTTATGATTTTCAAATATGCGTTTATGCCTCAAGCAATTATCGGTGGTGGTATCGGTGCAGCGCTTAAAATGGCTATTAGCCAAGGTGCAAAACGTGGACTTTTCTCTAACGAAGCAGGTATGGGTTCAACTCCTCACGCACATGCACAAGCAAACGTAGACTATGCACACCAACAAGGTGTTTCGGCTATGATAGGTGTGTTCATGGATACTTTCGTAGTTCTTACTATGACCGCATTAATCGTTATCACTACTCTTTACGCCGGCGACGGTATGCTTTCTTCGCCCGAAAAATTACAAATCGCACTTGACGGTGGAATTAATAAAACTAACCTAGTTAAAAACGCTATTGCAAGCGTATTTAACGGCAGTAACGTTGGTCTCACTATCGGTGGTATATTTGTAGCGGTTTGTTTGTTCTTCTTTGCATTCTCTACGATTTTAAGCTGGAACTTGTTCGGTAAAATTAACTTTACTTACTTGTTCGGTAAAAAATCGGTTATCGTTTATACTATAATTGCTATAATATTCGTGTTCTTAGGTTCAATATTCCAAAACGATTTGGTTTGGGAACTAACCGACTTCTTTAACTACTTAATGGTACTTCCTAACGTTCTTGCTATGTTTATGTTGTCTAAAATCGTTGTAAACGAATTAAAAACTAACGGCAACAAATCAGTTGGCGATACTCCTAACCAAGCACTAAACGAAAAAATATAAAAAATTATTATTGCATTGTTGACGAAGTATCAGCAGGTTTAATTAAATAATTATAAGAAAAATAAAGCAAACGGACGAGTTAAAACTCGTCCGTTTTTACTTTGCGACAAAAAAATAAAAAAAATTTAAAAAGTGGTAAAATATAATTGACAAGAGTAAAGATTTTAGTTATAATACATTAGCATTTAACGAAATAATATATCATATGGCGGCGTAGCTTAGTTGGTTAGAGCGGCCGGTTCATACCCGGCAGGTCGTTGGTTCGAATCTGACCGCCGCTACCACAAAACAAACGCCGTAAGATAAACAAGGCCCCTTGGTCAAGCGGTTAAGACACCACCCTTTCACGGTGGTAACATGGGTTCGATTCCCGTAGGGGTCACCAAAAACACGAAAAATCAGTCAAAAATGACTGATTTTTTGCTTTTATCAGAACTTTTTACCCTTAATTTTGGTGTCTTTTGACCACTTTTAATGTTTTTTGGAAAGTTTTATTTCGCATTTTGTCACAGTTTTTGTCACAGTATAACATAGCAAAAGGCAGGAGTTTCTAATTCCTGCCTTTTGCTATTAATAGTTCAATTTTGCGCCTTCTTTTAGTAAATATTCGTCTGACACGTCGGTATAAGCATTTCCAAGTTCGCCAAGAGAGTGTCCTACGAAAAGTTTTTGCGCTATTTCTGATACTCCGCATTCAATACATCTCGAATAGAAAGTAGTTCTTAAATCATAAAGAATGTGATTTGGAAGAATCGTGTTGAATTTTTCCCTTAATGTATATGGCTTATAGAATGAAAAATCCTCATTATCTTTTATGTAAGATTTAAGCATGGGTGTAATTGGTATTTTCTTATATTCAGTCTTGCCATTTTTACGTTTGCTGTTTATGGCAACAATAAATTCACCATCACGCTTTGCTGTTTCATATTCGTTAGGACGCAACCCTGTATAAAGTGCTATGGCAAACATAAGTTGATATTCGCTTTCGACTGTTGATTCAAGCAAGTGTTTTTCTTCGGCTTTTGTCAACGCCTTTCCGTGTTTTCTATCGTGTTTTAAATGAATAACTATATCCAAAGGATTTTTTGTAAGTATTCCATGAGCAATTGCTGCTTTGAAAATAATTGAAATTAGCGAATAAATTTCTTCGGAAGTTTTACCTTTACCAGAATTAGATATTTCTTCAATTAAGTCTTGACATTCCAAAGAAGGTATTTTTGTTAAAGGTTTTTCTTCGAAGTAAGGTTTAAGATATTTTTTGTATCTTGACAAATCGTTTTCATAGGTTTTTTCTTTGACTTTTTTCTTTCTAAAGTTTTCAAAGTGAAACATCGCAAAGGAGTTGAACGTCATCGGGGCAACGGTTGTTCTTTTGTTTATCTTTTCGGCCGTTTTTAACTTTTCTATAAATTTTTGTTTTGCAGATTCAAGATTTCTATCCGTAACGAAAACGCTATATCCGTTGCGCCGATATTTTATGTCGTATGTAAATGCATTTTTACTTACCTTTCTTTTATATACTCTTGCGGTGCAACCATCTGTTCTAAATTCTTTTCTAAAAGTTTTCGGCATTTTATTTATCTCCTTTTGAGTGAAATTAATGTTCACACAGGTTTTTTCATTTGAATTTTTATTGTCATCAATAATAGGCTGTGCTAATTTTAATTGTTCTAATAACGCTGTTAGATTTTTCATCTGCGTCAAAAGTAACATTTCTTGATTAGCTTGAATTAATTCTGTATTTTTCGTATAAAGTTTTCCTCCTTAATTTTTTATTTTCTGCTTATCTCTTAAAATTAAGGAAATTTTGGTTTTGTATCCTACCTTAATTTTTGGAATAAAGCAAGCGATTTTGATTAATATTTATAAAAACTATTAAACTTTCTTTTTGTGGACAATTCCATTTCGTCTTTGCGTTCATTAGCAACGATTTTTGCTTCTCTAAGTTTATCTGGCGCATATTGATGTATGAAATATAAAAACTCTTTATGACGTTGCAATTCTGGTAATTGCTTTTCATATTTTTGCAATTCGTTAAACAAATATTCTCTATCCTTATCCGTCGTTTTCTTTTCTTGTTCAAGCAGTTTGTATTTAGCAATTAAGCCAACAACTTGTTTCTCGATATCTTTCTTAAAGAAAGGCTTTTTGCCGTTAATAGCATCTTCAAACGCCTTCAAATATTCTTCCAAAGGTTTTAATTCTTCGGTAAGGGTATTTTTCCTTTCTTCAAGTTTTTTCATTTCCCACTCGTATTTAGTTGTATGTTTTTTGTTGCTTCCAATCTCGCCACGGTCTAAACCATAGCGATAAGCAACTTGCTCGTAAAAATCGTCTTGCAAATTTCCAAACGAAACTTGTCCGCCTCGTTGTTCCCAAAAGCCAGAAGAACATATTTTAGGATTGGGGAGAGCGTTGTACTCGTATATTCCTTTTCCATTAACGTCCTTTGCTTGTATGGGAGAGCCTTTTTCATTTCGCAAAACTTTGCCGTCACTACCTTTTGCGTAAACTTTCTTTTTGCCTTGGTCTACTATCGG
>JAFVOW010000051.1 GCA_017505625.1 Clostridia bacterium
ACCGCAACTAAGGAAATAGCCGTGCCTATTAAACTTAATGCGTTGAATTTTGGGTTTAATAGCAATACGGTTACTGCCGGCATAACGGCAAGATAAACTACTAAAGTTGGAACTAGGTGTATTCCCACGAAATTTATTATAGGATAAAACGATTTAGTTTTTTCGTTTAGCATTGTATAACGCCAATCTTGATATTTTAAACCGTGAAAGGTATAAGCCCAGTTAGCAGTAAGTCTTATTCCCCATAAGCAAACGACCAATAAAATCAAAAAGGTTATTAAAGTAAACTTTACCTTAAAACTTATCGCTACGACTATAACTATCGGCTGAACACTCCAATACGGGTCGTAAACCGAAGCGTTTTTAAACACTAAACTGAATATAAAAACAAAAACCGTCGCTACTACGTCGGCTATTAAAATATTTAACCAAACGTCGTAACTTAAGACGTCGTAGATATAAAGACCGACTATCGTGGCTAGTAAATATACTAACCCTACTATCGCAAAACTAACACTTCTCTTTTGTATAAACATAAATTTTACAACCTACCAGTTTTCCATTTGTTAAAAATTTCCGTACAGCCTAGTAAAACATCTTCATAAGTTTTATCGAAATTACCGTAATAGTACGGGTCTTCGACGTCGCCACCACAAGCAAAATCTAAAAGTTTTCTCACCTTAAACTTTGGGTCGACACCGAAAATTTTAATCATATTACGGATATTCCGTTCGTCCATACCAATAAAAAGGTCATAGCTGTCATAGTCTTCACTTTTAAGTTTTTCAGCGTATTTACCCGAGCATTTTATACCGTGCTTACTTAAGATTTTAACCACTTCACGGTGTGTAGAACAACCTATTTCTTCGTAACTTGTAGCCGAAGATTTTACTATAAATTTATCTTCTACGCCTGCTTTTTCTATAATATCACGAAACACGAACTCTGCCATAGGCGAACGGCAAATATTGCCGTGACACACGAACATTATCTTTGTTATTTTTTCCATAATTTAAGTCTATCAAATATACTATTTTATGTCAATAAAAAACCCCGTTTATGCACGGGGTTAATCTCTTTATTTACTTTTTAAGGTTGCTAGCATTACTGCTTTAATGGTATGAAGTCTGTTTTCGGCTTGGTCGAATACGATTGATTGGTCGCCTTCAAACACTTCGTCGGTAACTTCCATGCACTCTATACCGAATTTTTCAAACGTCGCTTTACCAACTGTTGTTTTCATATCATGGAAAGCCGGTAGACAGTGCATAAACTTTGCATTTGGTTTAGCGTTTTCCATAAGTTCTTTGGTAACTCTATAAGGAGTTAAATCTTTGATACGGTAATCCCAAACGCTGTCGGATTCACCCATTGAAACCCAAACGTCGGTGTAAATAACGTCGGCGTCTTTGGTGGCTTTCATGGGGTCATCGGTAAACTCTAACGTTGCACCCGTTTCTTTTGCGATTTTTTGGCATTCGTTTATGAGTTCTTGATTAGGATAATAATCTTTCGGTGCACATGCAACGAAGTGCATGCCCATTTTAGCACAACCTATCATTAAAGAGTTGCCCATATTATATCCAGCATCACCCATATATACGAACTTTATACCCTTAAGATAACCAAAATGTTCTTTTATAGTTAAAAGGTCTGCAAGTATTTGCGTGGGATGAAATTCGTTTGTTAAGCCGTTCCAAACGGGAACGCCTGCGTATTTAGCAATATCTTCTACGATTTCTTGGCCATAACCACGATATTCTATACCGTCGTACATCCTACCTAAAACTCTAGCAGAGTCTGCAACGCTTTCCTTTTTACCAAAGTGCGAAGTAAAGGTTTCAATATACGTGGTGTTCATACCTAGGTCGTACGCTGCAACTTCAAAAGAGCAACGTGTTCTAGTACTAGCCTTTTCAAAAATGAGAGCAATATTTTTGCCTTTTAAGTGTTGATGTTTTTTGCCCTTTTTCTTTTCGGCTTTGAGTTTTGCCGATAAATCTAATAAATACTGAATTTCATCAGACGTAAAATCTAATAGTTTTAAGAAATTTTTGTGATTGAATTTCATTTTTATTTTCCTTTTAAGCTTTTATATTTTTCGCAAACGTGAATAAAATACTCAAACAGCTTTTTTGCGTCTATAATACCATTTTTGATGGCTTCGGCATAATACGGACTACCTTCAACCATTCGTTCGGGGTGCCATTGAACTGCAAAAATCGGTAAACTTTGGTGTTCTATCGCTTCGATAATACTACCATTTTCCGACCACTGCACTGCTTTTAATCCTTCACCTATTTTGCATAATGCTTGATGATGATAACTGTTAGTAATAAATTCTTCGCCGTAAAGTTTACCTATAAACCCGTCTTTTAATGCTAATGTTTTGTGAAACTTTCCACCAGCGTGTCTTTCGTGACAATCTATGTGCTGAATTAAAGTCCCACCAAGCATCACGTTTATAAACTGACAGCCACGACATATACCAAAAATTGGTTTACCTGCTTTAAAATAAGCGTTAAATAAATCGTATTCGGTTTTATCCCTTTTCTCGTCTATCCCTATAGAACCGTTTATCTCTTGACCATAATACCTAGGATGAACATCAACACCACCACTTAAAATCAATCCATCAAAATCTAAGTCTAATTCCGAATAAACTCTATGTGTCGGCTCTGCACCAACTAGTTTAATTGCGTTAACGTAATCGGCAACGATATCGGGTTTTTCATTTCCCTGTATTAATATTTTTAGTGCCATTTAACTATTTTGCTCCGTTTTTAGTAACGTATTCTATTTGAGATAGCACCGAATTAAACGAAGTTCCACCAAGCGAAATACGTTTTTCTACGCAAGTTTTTAAATCGATTGCATTATATACGTCTTCTTCAATTAAATCGCTGTAAGATTTATACTCGCCCAACGTGAGTTCTTCTAAAATTTTGTTATTTTTAATGCAGTCTTTAACGATACTACCCGAAATTTTATATGCACTTCTAAACGGCAATCCTTTGCCTACAAGATAATCGGCAAGGTCGGTTGCGTTGATAAACCCTTTGCTTGCAGCGTTTTTCATATTTTCGGTATTTGCTGTCATTGTCTTTATCATTTTTTCAAAAATGGTAATGCAAGCTATAACCGTTTCACTAGCGTCGAAAGCACACTCTTTATCTTCTTGCATATCTTTGTTATACGCTAATGGTAAACCTTTGAGTACGGTTAATATACTCATTAAATCGCCGTACACTCTACCCGTTTTACCACGGACGAGTTCAGCCATATCGGGATTTTTCTTTTGTGGCATAATCGAAGACCCCGTAGTATAGTCGTCGGAAAGTTCTATAAACTTAAACTCCCAACTAGACCATAAAATCATTTCTTCGGAAAATCTTGATAAGTGCATCATTATAAGCGAGCAAGCCGATATAAATTCTACTGTAAAATCTCTATCCGAAACGCCGTCTAAACTATTTAAACAAACTTCAGAAAAACCTAGTTTTTCGGCTTCGTACACCCTATCGGTGTCAAAAGTCGTACCTGCCAAGGCACAACTGCCTATAGGACTAACGTCCGTTCTTTTGTAGCAATCGGTAAGTCTATCGATATCACGCAAGAACATAAACGCATACGCCATTAAATGATGACCAAAGGTTATGGGCTGTGCACGTTGTAAATGCGTGTACCCCGGCATTATAGCAAAGGCGTATTCTTTTGCTTTTTCGCAAAGTGCTTTGTTTAACTGAACGAGCAGCCCTTTAATAGTAGTTATTTGGTCTTTAAGATACATTCTAAAATCTAAAGCTACTTGGTCGTTTCTACTTCTTGCTGTGTGAAGTTTTTTGCCCGTTTCACCAATACGTTCGGTTAAAACTTGTTCCACGAACATGTGAATATCTTCAGCGCTTAAATCAATAGCAAGACTACCCGACTCTAAATCGGTTAAAATGGTTTGCAAACCGTCTATTAATTTATCGGACTCTTCTTTGGTTATAATATTTTTATAGCCGAGCATAGAAGCGTGAGCCATACTGCCCAAAATATCTTGACGGTACATTTTACTGTCAAACGATATCGATGAATTAAAATCGTCTGCTATTTTATCGGTAAGTCCACTTGTCCTACCTGCCCACATTTTTGCCATAATTTTCTCCAAAAATTCCAATCGTCTCGTGTAACCGAGACGATTTAATTATTTTTTATTATTTCTTTCCGTCAACTAAAGCTTGTACTTTAATGGGTAGACCGAAAAGATTGATAAATCCTTCAGCGTCTTTTTGGTTGTAGTCGCTTTCGCCAAAGGTTGCGATTTCTTCGCTATATAAAGAATAATCACTCCATACGCCTGCATTAATCATGTTACCTTTGTAAAGTTTTAGTCTAACTTTTCCGGTAACCTTTTCTTGAGTCTTATCGACGAAAGCAGATAACGCTTCACGTAAAGGGGTAAACCATTGACCGTTGTATACGAGTTCGCCAAAAGTGATAGCAAGTTTTTGTTTTTCGTGCATAGTCATTTTATCAAGACAAAGCGTTTCTAATACGCTGTGTGCTTTGTATAAGATTGCACCACCGGGAGTTTCGTATACGCCACGACATTTCATACCAACAAGTCTATTTTCTACGATGTCAACGATACCAATACCGTTTTCGCCACCAATTTTGTTAAGACCTAATACAATTTCTTTTGCACTCATTTTCTTGCCGTTAAGTGCTACGGGAATACCCTTTTCAAAATCGAGTTCTACATAGGTAGGCTTATCGGGAGCGTTAATGGGAGATACGCCCATTTCTAAGAAACCTTCTTTTTCGTATTGAGGTTCGTTGCCCGTATCTTCAAGGTCCATACCTTCGTGAGATAAGTGCCATAAGTTTTTATCTTTAGAATAATTGGTTTCTCTATTTATCTTTAGCGGAATATTGTGTGCTTCTGCATATTCAATTTCTTCATCACGAGATTTGATATCCCATTCTCTCCAAGGAGCGATAATTGTAATGTTAGGAGCAAAGTACTTAAACGCAAGTTCAAAACGCACTTGGTCGTTACCTTTACCTGTACAACCGTGAGCGATAGCATCAGCAGCTTCTTTGATAGCGATTTCAGCGAGAGCCTTAGCAATACACGGACGTGCATGGCTAGTACCCAAATAATATTCTTCGTAAAGTGCACCTGCTTTCATAGTAGGAATAATATAGTTATCTACGTAATCATCACTTAAATCTAAAACGTAAAGTTTAGAAGCACCCGTCTTTAGCGCCTTTTCTTCTAAACCGTCTAATTCATCGGCTTGACCAACGTTACCAGCAACAGCAATAACTTCACAGTTGTTATAATTTTCTTTAAGCCACGGAATAATAATCGACGTGTCAAGACCACCTGAATACGCTAAAACTACTTTTTTGATATCTTTCTTTTCCATTTTCACTCCTCCTAAAGAGTAACTTTTCATTTTCTTATACATTATAGAACTATTAAAACATATAAGTCAATCAAAATTTGACAAATATTCAAAAATTTTTTCAGAATTTTACATATTATGAATAAAATTATGAATATTTTCATTTTAATGTGCATATTTATGCAAAAATCAAAAATCCGACTGAAAATTATACAGTCGGATAAAAATTTTTGGTAGGTTGTTTTCTAGTTTTTAATATTAATCAGCGTAGATTTCGTTGTTTTCGGCTAAGTCTTTTGCCGTATAGAGATTAAATTCTGCGTCTATATCGAAGCTATCCACGTTGTCATAAGCAACGAGTTTAGAAATAGAAACTTCGTACGCCGTCATAATTTTTATGTCGTCGTCGGATAAGCGTTTTTGATATTCTCTACTTTGAATTCTACCTGCTATTGCGATTTTTTCGCCTACTTCTAAGTTTTTTGCAAACCTAGCGTTTCTACCCCAAGCGATACACGGAATATAATCTGATTTGTTGTAGGAACGGTTTACTGCGATTAAAATATCGGCAATTTCACGGTTAAATGGCGTAGTTCTATAAACGGGTGGCTTACAAATATAACCGCATAAAACTATGTTGTTGGGGTTTCTAACGTAGACGTCGGGTAAAATTTCTCTAACGAAAACGGTTAGCATTAGTTTAGATTTACCGTCTACTAGCTTATTGTAACTTCTAAACTGTCCTATGGCGTTTATGGTTACGCCTTTTTTAAGGTTTTCGTCTTGAATAAGTCGTTCGGAAACGGTTACAGGCAAAATATCGCCTTGCCCCGATAAACGCTTAACTAATACGTTCATTTCGTAAAACCCTTCGCCGTAAACTTCGTGCGAAAACTCTGCGTCCGTTAAAATTTCCCCACTTATGAATACTCTGTTGTTGTTTTCTTGCAAATTGTTCATATATTAATTTCCTCCAAAGATTTTCCTATGAATTTTTATGTTGTCTACCGTCAGCCGACATATAATAATCGTCTTGATATATAAGGTCGCCGATTGTCGTAAACTCGTAACCCTTTTCCTTTAACGTTTTTATAATTGTTGGTAAGGCTTCCGCCGTGTGAAGCCCTTGATTATGAAAAAGTACGATAGACCCACTTTTTACCCTTTTCGTTACCCTGCTTATAATTTCCGTTGCCGATAAATCTTTCCAATCTAAACTGTCTACGTCCCATTGAATAGTGTAAAGCCCTAACTCGCTAGCCGTTTCTATTAAGTTATCGTTATAATCACCGTACGGCGGACGGAACACTTTTACCTTTTTACCCGTTACACTCTCTATTGCGTTTACCGAAGTGGTAAGTTCTTTGATTATGGTATCTTTATCTAGTTTAGACATATACGGATGCGTTGCCGAGTGAGTGCCAATTTCATGACCCATTTCTGATATTTTAGTTAAATACTCAGGGTGCTTTTTAGCCCAAAACTCTACCGTAAAAAAGGTACACTTAACGTTTTCCGTCTTCATAATTTCTAAAAGTTTATCAGTGTAATCAGTCCCCCACGCACAGTCGAAAGATATAGCGATTTTGTTATCGTTTCTCTCTACCGAATATATCGGCAATTTTCTAACGGTATTTCCACCAAAAACTACGTGAGCCCCCGTTACCGACAAAGTAATAGCCGAAATAATTGCTAAAATACACACGATTAAACAAATATAAAATTTTTTGGTCAATTGAAATGTGAAAATCATTATACTGCACCGTTTTTACCGTTTTTTATCGACTTTTGTTACTTTTTCTCGAACTTTATCATTTTTATACATGTTATTTTCCCATTTTTGCTTAACGATAAATCTTATGCTTAAAGCACAAAAAAAAGACCGAAATCTTTCGGTCTTTTTTAGGTTAGTTTTATATTGAGTTTATAATTTGTTTCGATAAGAAATGAGTTAGAAACGAGCAAGACAAGGCTCGTACAAGTAAAAGGACGGAATAGACCTTTTGGGTCATTACGGTCTTTTGTGAAGTACAGCAAACGCCGTATTGCGACGTTTATAGCTTATTTCTTTGGATTTTGCCACTAACCGTCTTGGGAAGTTCATCCTTAAATACTACTATTCTAGGATATTTATAGGGGGCGGTATGTTCTTTTACGTAGGTTTGAATTTCTTTCTTTAGTTCTTCAGTTCCTACAGTGCCTTTGGTTAAAACGATACTTGCTTTTACTACTTGGCCACGAACTTCGTCGGGGGCAGCGGAAACACCGCATTCTAGAACGTAAGGTAGTTCCATAATAACTGATTCGATTTCGAACGGTCCTATACGGTAACCGCTTGATTTAATAACGTCGTCTACACGGCCTACGTACCAAAAGAATCCGTCTTCGTCACGCCATGCGGTATCACCTGTATGATAATAGCCGTCGTGCCAAACTTCTTTGGTTTTTTCTTCGTCGTGATAATAGCCCGTAAACAAGCCACAAGGTGCACCGTTTGATACGTTTACAACGATTTCCCCTACTTCACCGACTGCTACTGATTTGCCGTTTTCGTCAACGATATCTACGTCGTAGATAGGTGCAGGTTTACCCATAGAACCTATTTTATGTGGTGAGCCAATAAGGTTACCTATAATCATAGTACTTTCGGTTTGACCAAAGCCTTCGTGTATTTGAAGTCCGGTTAATTTTTCAAACTGGTGGTATACTTCGGGGTTTAAGGCTTCGCCTGCGGTTGTCATGTGACGTACTGAAGAAAAATCGTATTTAGATATATCTTGTTTAATGAGCATTCTTAACATTGTAGGTGGAGCACAAAAACTAGTAATGTGATATTTTTCAAACATTGGTAAAATATCTGCTGCGTCAAATCTATCGAAGTCGTAAACGAATACTCCGCCCTCGCATAGAAGTTGTCCGTAGAGTTTACCCCACATCGCTTTAGCCCAACCCGTATCTGAAATGGTAAAATGCAAACCGTCGGGGTCTACTGCGTGCCAATACTTTGCCGTATGGAAATGTCCTAATGGATATTTGTAGTTATGTACTGCAATTTTAGGATAACCCGAAGTACCTGACGTGAAATACATAAGCATAGGGTCGTTGCCACAAGCAGTATCTTCAGTACGGTTAAAGTGCGTGCTATATAAAAGGTATTCTTCGTCGAAATTCCTCCAACCGTCTCTTTCACCGTTTACCATTATTTTAGTTTTTAGGCTTGGGCATTTTCGGCTGCACGTTCGGCGTTTATAGCAGTATCGCCATCTCCAGTACAAATTATTGCCGAAACTTCAGCAGTTCTAAATCTATACTCAAAATCGTGTTCTAGTAATTGGTTGGTTGCGGGAATTGCAACAGCACCGAGTTTATTTAGTCCTAGCATTGCGTAGTAGAACTGATAGTGACGCTTTAGTACTAGAAGTACTTTGTCGCCTTTTTTAATTCCTAACGACTTAAAATAGTTCGCACATCTATTAGATTGTTTTTTAAGGTCAGAGAAAGTTATTCTTCTTTCGGTTTTGTCCTTTGAAACGTGCATTACTGCAAGTCTATCGGGTTCTCGCTTTGCTATTTTGTCTATAATATCAAAAGCAAAATTAAACCTTTCAGTATTCTTAAACTCAATGTTTATAGGCGAACCGTTTTGGTCTTCAGTAACGGTAATAAATTTCTGGTATTCACGTTCTTTTTCGTCTTTAGTAATAGCCCTTGTGGAAACGCCCGTAGTTACTAGGTTTTTATGAGTATAATCGCTTACTTGGTCGCCTTGTGGGTTTAATACGATAGCATAGAAAAGACAATCTTTTCCACCTACTGCCATCATGCCGTGGGGCGTTGAACTGTCGTAATAAATACTATCGCCTTCTTTTAATATTTGTTTATGACCACCGATTTGTACTAATAGTTCACCTTCGATTACGATATCGCATTCTTGCCCTGCGTGGGTAGTACATTCTACGGGTTTGCCTTGTGCTTCGGGGTCGAAAATACTTTTAACGTACAAGGGTTCGGCAATTTTGTTTTGGAAAGCGTACGCTAAGTTATAGTACGTCATACCGTGTGCGTTAGCAATTTCTTGTCCTTCGCCCTTTCTAGTTAAAGTGTACGCTGAAAGCATAGGGCTAAAACCTTCGATAATATCGGTTACGTTTACGCCAAAAACGTTTGCACATCTATAAATAAACGCAAAGTTTAAGTCGCTTTCGCCCTTTTCACAAGCAACGTATTCACTAAGTTCTACGCCGGTCTTTTCAGCCATTTGCTGAACTGAAAGCCCTTCGATTTCACGAAGTTCACGGATACGTTTACCCATTTCCTTGATTTTAAAGTCTAAATTCATTTGTTCCATAAATTCTCCTATTGGGCGAAAAAAAACTCGCCCCAAAGATTTTACTTTGAGACGAGCGCTTATGCACCCGCGGTACCACTCAAATTGCGAAATCGCCACTTCGGAATCTATCAATTCCTATGCGTTAACGTAGCAGTCACGGAAGGGGTCTACGGTTTATATAACGATACAATTATACAACTTTCTTCCCTTCGACTCCGAAGTTACATAACAGGTACTACCGACGACGGTTTTCACCAACCCCGCCTCTCTTTGGACGGCTTCTTACCGTTAACTCTTCATCACAGTCTTTTATATTTTTGTTTATTTTAACATTTTTTTTATCGTCTGTCAACGATTTTTTACTATTAAATAATAACGCCCCTATGACTTATTATCGTTGAAAACACTATCTGAGTTTTGGTTCTACCATACACTTGTAAAGTGTTTATGAATTTGTCCATTTCTACAGTGTTTTTAAATACCACTTTCATAAGCAAGGAATATTCTCCCGTTACTCTATTACACTCCATAACGGCGGGATTAGAAACTAAATACTCGTAGAGTTCGTTCTTTTTCTCGGGCGAAACTTCCATATCTATATATGCTTTTATAACGTTAGAAAACGCCGAGTTATCTATCTCGGTATAATACCCCTTAATTATACCCATCTCGGTGAGTTCTTCTATTCTAGAACTAACGGTCGGTGCTGATAAAAACACTTCTTTTGCTATTTGCGAAACGGGAATTCTAGCGTTGTTTTGTAGTAACTTTAAAATTTTAATATCTACTTTGTCTAATTCTCTCATATTTTCATTTTATCTTATAATCTTAAATTTTGCAACCATTTTTTTAATAAAAGTTAAAATTTTTTGGTTTTATTTTTATCAATCTAAAAATATTTTTTATTTTTTTTCTATCGTTGACTAAAGGCATTAAGTATTTGTATAATCGGGTTACAAATTTTGGGGAAACTAATATGCTAAATTTAACCCGTTTAGAAAGTGATTCTATTGGAACTTTAGAAGTCCCTATAAACGCCTATTACGGTGTACAAAGTTTGCGTGGTAAAAACAACTTTTTTATCACGGGCAACCTCTTTAATTATACATTTATATTAAACGCAGTTAGAATTAAAAAGTCTTCATGCCTTGCTAATTTTAAATCGGGTGCATTATGTAAGGAAAAAGCCGATGCTATAATTAAGGCTTGCGATGAAATTTTAGAC
>JAFVOW010000052.1 GCA_017505625.1 Clostridia bacterium
ACTGTCGGTCAAGGAAATTTGTTGACAGTAACATATTTATATGTTATACTTTTAATAAATTAAAAACTTGCTGTAACTGACGGAAATTATGTGGATAACCACGAAGGAGCAGTAGGGAATTTAAAAGCCGACCGTCTGGGCGTACTTAACAGCAATTAGTTGTTTAAGTGCGTCCTTATATTTTTTTAAGGAGTAATCAATGAAAAAAGTTGGTATTTTAATGGGTAGTGATAGCGATTTACCCATTTTAGAAAAAACTGCTAATATTCTTAACGAATTTGAAGTTCCATTTGAAATGCACGTTTACTCTGCACATAGAACGCCTGAACAAGCGATAGAATTTGCTTTAAAAGCTGAAGAAAACGGCTTTGGAGTGCTAATTTGTGCAGCGGGTATGGCAGCACATTTAGCAGGTGTTGTTGCAGGTCATACAACACTACCTGTAATAGGTATTCCGTGTAAATCTACTTGTCTTGACGGAATGGATGCACTTTTATCTACCGTTATGATGCCTTCGGGTATTCCCGTTGCAACCGTTGCTATTAATGGTGGCGCAAATGCTGGAATTTTGGCAGTTGAAATGCTTGCTATTTCTGATAAGGATTTAGCGTTAAAGTTAAAACAAAAACGACAAAATGACACGATAAAAGTGTTAGAAAAAAATAAAAATATTGAAGAAAAATTCAACAAATAACGGAGAAAAAATATGAAACTTGTTTATTCGGGTAAAACTAAAGACGTTTTCGCTATGGAAAACGGTAACTATCTCTTAAAATTCAAAGATGACTGCACGGGTAAAGACGGCGTTTTTGACCCCGGTGAAAATTCGGTAGGCCTAACTATAGAAGGAGTTGGCGACGTAAACCTTAGAATGAGTATTTATTTCTTTGAAAAGGTAAACGAAGCAGGTATTAAAACTCATTACGTTTCAGCAAACCTAAACGACACTACTATGGAAGTTTTACCTGCAAAGCCTTTCGGTAAAGGCCTAGAAGTTATTTGCCGTCATAAAGCGGTAGGAAGTTTCTATAGAAGATATAGCGATTACATTGAAGAAGGTGCAGACCTTCCTGCTTACGTGGAAGCTACTTTTAAAAACGATGCTAAGGGCGACCCACTAGTAACTAAGGACGGTCTTATTGATTTAGGTGTTATGACTGACGCTCAATACGAAGACGTTAAGTCTATGACCCAAAAAATTACTCAAATCGTTGCTGATGACCTTAAAGAAAAGGGTTTAATTCTTTACGATATTAAATTTGAATTTGGTTACGATAAAGACGGTAACGTTATGCTTATAGATGAAATTGCTTCGGGTAATATGCGTGTTTACAAAGATGGAAAATATATTGACCCAATGACGCTTTCAAAACTTTTCTTTGCTAAATAATTAATAGGACAAGGTAATATGGGTGCATTTTTTGGCGCAGTAAGTAAAAAGAAAGATATTTTAGCCGACGTGTTTTTTGGCACGGACTATCATTCTCACTTAGGTACTAAGAGCGCAGGTTTAACGGCATACGATAAAGAATTAGGTTTACAACGCAAAATTCATAACATATCTAATTCACCGTTTAGAACAAAATTTGAAGATATTTTTGATAAAATGAAAGGTACGTCTGCAATCGGCTGTATAAACGATTCCGACCCGCAACCTTTACTCGTTCGTTCTAAACTTGGTAAGTACGCTATTTGTTTCGTAGGTGCTATTAATAATTCCGAAGAAATTGTAAATAGTTTAATAAACGAAGTTGGTGGACAGTTCGCTGGTCAATCGGGTGGTTCTGTTAACTCAACCGAGCTTGTTTCGGCGCTTATAAACAGAAAAAAATCTTTTGTTGAAGGTATTAAGTATGCATGGAAACAAATTGATGGTTCAGCATGTATCTTAATTCTTAAAGATGACGGGGAAATTATTGTAGCTCGTGATATTTTGGGAAGACTTCCCGTACATATCGGTAAAAATAAGGACGGCATTTGTGCATCGTTTGAAAGTTTTGCTTATCAAAAGCTAGATTACAATACTGTTTATGAACTAGGTCCGGGTGAAATAGTTAAGTTTAATGCTGAAGATTTTACTGTACTTAAAAAGCCCGAAAAGAAAATGAAGATTTGCTCGTTTCTTTGGTCTTACTACGGTTATTCTACCTCTGAATACGAAGGTGTTAATGTAGAAATCGCTCGCTATAGAAACGGCGAAATTATGGTTGATAACGACGTAAAATCTGGTAAATTACCTAATGCTGACTTTGTTGCAGGTGTCCCTGATTCTGGAACGCCACACGCAATAGGTTATTCCTTAAAGAGTAAGATACCGTTTGCTAGACCGTTTATTAAATATACACCTACTTGGCCTAGAAGTTTTATGGCTTCAAGTCAAAGAGAAAGAAATAAAGTTGCTAAACTTAAAATGATACCCGTTAACGAACTTATTAAAGGAAAGGAATTATTGTTTGTTGACGACTCGATTGTTCGAGGAACACAGTTAAGAGAAACGGTAGAGTTTTTATATAGTAACGGTGCAAAGAAAGTTCACATGCGTTCTGCCTGCCCACCAATAATGTATGGTTGTAAGTATCTTAATTTTTC
>JAFVOW010000053.1 GCA_017505625.1 Clostridia bacterium
CGCAGTATTAAAACTAAACGCAAAAATAGAAAAAGTTGCAAGTGAACTTGATGAAATCCACCGTAAAGAAACTGAAAATCACGCAAAAACTAACCTTGAAATAGGGTATGAAAACATTGCTGAAATCATATCGGAAATGGTTGGTATACCCGTCAAAAAACTAAGTGCAACCGAATCGGATAAACTCATAAATTTAGAAAGCGAATTAAACGCAAGGGTAATCGGGCAACCACTTGCCGTAACTGCCGTTTCAAAGGCGATTAGGCGTGCAAGGGCAGGGCTAAAAGACGAAAATAGACCTATCGGTAGTTTTATATTCGTAGGGCCTACGGGCGTTGGTAAAACAGAATTAAGTAAAGCCCTTGCAGAAGTCGTTTTCGACGATAGAGATAGCCTGATTAGAATTGATATGAGTGAGTATATGGAAAAGCACTCTGTAGCAAAACTAATAGGTGCGCCCCCAGGATACGTTGGCTTTGACGAGGAAGGTCAACTCACCGAAAAGGTTAGAAGAAAGCCCTATTCAGTAGTGCTATTCGACGAAGTTGAAAAAGGTCATCAAGACGTTTTTAATTTGCTTTTACAAATACTTGACGACGGTAGATTAAGCGACAGTAAAGGCAGGCTAATAGACTTTAAAAACTGCATTATAATTTTAACTTCAAACCTTGGCGCAGGTGAAGTAAAGCGCCAACCCATAACGCTTGGTTTTAACGCTACCGATAGCGAAACTGAGTACGAAAGAACTACCGAAACTTATAAAACGGCGCTTAAAAATCACTTTAGACCAGAGTTTTTAAATAGGCTTGACGAAATAGTGGTATTCAATAGTTTAACCACCGAAAACGCTACCGAAATTTTAGATATTTTACTTAATAAATTAAGTAAACGCTTAGAACAAATGCGTGTAAAACTCGTAGTAACACATCAAGCAAAACTATATTTAGTTGGTTGTGGATACGACCGTGAATACGGCGCAAGGCAACTAAAAAGAATAGTAACTTCAAAGGTAGAAGATAGGTTAAGCGAAGAGATAATAAAAGGCAACGTTTTAGAAGGCGAAACGGTAACCGTTGACTATCAAAACGACAAACTAATTTTTTCATCAAAATAATCCCAAAATTTTTCAATTTACAAGGTATACGCACTTCTTTTTGCGAATTATATAGTAGGAAAGAAAAATAAGGGGGTAATCTTATGAGAATAGAGATTATTGAAAGAAATTATCAAGCAAGCCAACACTTAATCGACGTAGTCGAAAAAAAGATTTCAAAATTAGATAAATATTTTGAAACAGACAGCGTACTTTGCAAAGTATCTTTCAAAAAAGAAAGCACTTCTCTAAAACTTGAAGTTATGCTTGAATACGAAGGTAAATTAGTAAGGGCGCAAGTAGTAGGCGATAATTTTTACGAAAATATTGATAAAGTATTACCTAAGTTAGAAGGTCAAATTAGAAAGTACAGAACTCGTTTTGACAAGCAACAAAAAAACAACGCATTTAAAGATAGAATTCTTTACGAATCTTTTGAAGAAATTGAAACAACCGACAAAGTCGTAAAGGTAAAACAATTCAAACTTGAACCTATGACGGTAGAACAAGCAATAGAAGAAATGGAACTTTTAGGTCACTCTTTCTTCGTGTTCTTCGATAGTGAATCAAAAGAAATAAAAGTATTGTATTTAAGGAGCGACGGCGAACTCGGTTTAATCGAACCAAAGTTGTAATTTAGTATGGAAGTAGGTATATCAACTGCGTCTTTGTTTTGTAGAATGACTACTGAAGATGCTCTAAAATATTTGTCTAAAAACAAAGTAAGTAGTGTTGAAGTTTTTTTATCAACCTACTGCGAGTATCAAAAAAAATTTGCTAAAACTCTATTGAAA
>JAFVOW010000054.1 GCA_017505625.1 Clostridia bacterium
GCACTAGTTTTTGTGCATAATTTAATATTTTATTTTGCTAAAACAGTAAAAGTATGATAAAATGAATATATGAACGATAGCCAAATTCACGCTGGGCATAGAGAAAGGATGATTAATAGATTTCTTTCTTATCCCGAGAGCTTAAACGACCACGAAATTTTAGAAATTTTGTTATATAACATTGTTCCGAGAATTGACACTAATCCTCTTGCCCATAGACTTATTAGAGTTTTTGGTTCGCTTGCTGCAGTTCTATCTGCAACCGAAAAGGAATTGATTACCGTTGAGGGTGTTGGCCGTAAGGTTGCTTCGGGGTTATTGGTAATAGGCAAAGTTTTTAATCGTGTTAAAGAAGAAAAGACTAAACCCGCCGTTGAGAAGTGGACTAATAATTACACTATTGAGATGGGGCTAAGAAAAATTATTACTGATTTTAACACTGAAACGTTCGTTATGGTGTTGCTAAATGCAAAGCATGAGAAAATCTTTCATCTAGAGTTTGAAGATAAAAGTAAGGATAGCGTTACAATGGACGTGCCTGAAGTGTATTCGGCGTTTTCTATATATAAACCATCGTTTGCAATGGTTGCACATAGCCATCCTAGTAAAGTAGCAAGACCTAGTCCACAAGACGATTTTACAACGTATAAACTAAACTTGTTGTGTGAAATTCATAACGTTAAACTCGCCGACCATATTATTCTGACCGAAACTGAAAAGTATAGCTATTTTGCAAACGACCGTATGGAAAGAGTAAGAAACATAAGCGATTTAGAAAAAATTTTAAACCAAATTGAGGAGAACCAAAAATGAGTAAAGTAAGAACACGTTTTGCACCTAGTCCCACAGGATATCTTCATATCGGTGGTCTTAGAACTGCCCTTTACGGATTTTTGTATTCTAAAAAATACGACGGAGATTTTATTTTAAGAATAGAAGATACCGATACTGCAAGATACGTTGACGGTTCAGTACAAATTATTTACGATACCATGCGTGATTCGGGCGTTATGTATGACGAAGGCCCGGACGTAGGTGGCAACTTTGGTCCTTACGTTCAAAGCGAAAGACGAGATATTTATCTTGAGTATGCTAAAAAACTAGTAGAAGCAGGCGGTGCTTACTACTGTTTCTGTTCGCATGAAAGAATTGCTTCATTAAAAGATGAGGAAGGAAATCTTCGCTACGATAAACACTGCTTAAAACTTTCTAAGGAAGAAGTTGAATCAAAAATTAAAGCAGGCGAACCTTACGTTATTCGCCAAAACGTACCGTTAGAAGGTACGGGAAGTTATCACGATTTGGTTTATGGCGATATTTCGGTAGACTATAAAGATATCGAAGATGGAATTTTAATTAAAAGCGACGGTATGCCGACCTATAACTTTGCTAACGTTGTAGACGACCACTTGATGGGTATTACTCACGTTATTCGTGGTACGGAATACCTTTCTTCTACGCCAAAATATAACCTTATGTATGATGCGTTTGGTTGGGAACGACCCGTGTATATTCACCTTCCCCCAATTATGAAAGACGCTCAGCACAAGCTTTCTAAACGTAACGGCGACGCAAGTTATGAAGATTTCGTTAATAAGGGTTACGTAAAAGAAGCGATTATTAACTATATTGCGCTATTAGGATGGAGTCCTAAAACTAATACCGAAAAAATGAGTTTAACTGACCTTATTGAAAACTTCTCTTTAGACGGTATAAGTAAATCTCCCTCTATATTTGACGATGTTAAATGTAGATGGTTATCTGGTGAATATATTAAGGAAATGTCGTTTGAAGAATATAAATCCAGAGCGATAGGTTTCTTAAAAAATAGTAAAGCGTATGGCAAATACGACGAAGATAAACTTTTAAGCTTAGCAAAAGGAAGAATACAAATTTTTAGTGAAATTCCTGAAAAAATTGATTTCTTAGAAGAATTTGGCGATTATGACCTATCATTATTTGAAAACCAAAAACAAAAAGCGTCAATAGAACTTGCTAAAACTATTCTTCCTGAAATTAAACAAACTCTTTCTAACGTTACTGATTGGAATAATTCTAATTTGTTTGGTGTTTTAGTAGAATTGTCTAGTAAACTTGAAATCAAAAAGCAAGCACTTTTATGGATAGCAAGAATTGCTATTACAGGTTTTGAATCTACCGCAGGTGGTGCTACTGAAATTGCCGACGTTTTAGGTAAAGACGAAACCATTAGAAGAATAGATGTTTCTATTGAAAAACTAAATGCGTAATTATATATAATCTAACGATGACAAATAAGAATTTGTTGTAGGTGTTTGTATGAAAAAAAAGTTTATGTGCAGCCTATGTCGCAGTGGTATAGTGGGCGGAACTTTAATTCTTGAAAAAAAGTCGATTTCTTATAAAACCAGTAAACTCACGGTGGGAAAAGCGTATAAAAATCTTGTTTTACCGGTTGACGAAATCGTTAAACTTAAGTGGAACCGGGTTGTCTTTCCGATAGCAACTTTTTTTATGAACAACGGAGAAAAATATAAAATTCTTATTTTTAACAAACTCCGTTTTAATAAATGGCTTCAAAAATTTCGCATAGAAATTAACGAATTCTAATTTGATAACTTATACTTTATAAGATAAAACTAATAAGGCTAACGAAAATTCGTTAGCCTTAATGTTTGTCAATATTTATAAAATATTTTTTATAATGATATTTTGTTTTAATTTACTAGATTTTAATCAAGTTAAGCATTTTTAAGTGTGGTTTCCCTAGAAGTTAGAAACTTTATTATTCCGTCGGCGATGGTTTCCGCCATTTTATATACAAGATTTAATCTTGTTAGGTTGTATAAGTTGTAGTTTTGCAAAGATTTTCCTGCAACCACTCCTATAATACTTACGTCTCCAATTACGCCGAGTTTTTTATTGACACCAAGCCCAGGTTTTAACCCTTTATTTATAACTTTAATCAGACCCACGTCGTCAGCTTCGCCGATAGAAGCATCTATTGCTATCGAAAAAGTATTTGGATGAAGCTGTTTTAATTCATTTCTAGCAACACAAACGTCTTTTGCAGTAATTGGTTGATTTAACGTACCGTAAACGTAAAGGTTTGCTGATTTCTTTTTTAACAAAGTTCCGACTAATGGCCCTAAACTATCACCAAGAACCAAATCGCTTCCTATACAAACGGCAAGTGGTGTTTTATTTAGGGGAATGTGTTTTTGTAAAGCACTTGAAATGTTATCAGCAGTATAATCATTATAGCTGTTAAAATTGTATTGATTTATTTCCATTTTTATTACCTATATTTTTCATTTATTATTGACAAAAACTAGTAGCCTTAAACAATTTTTCGAAAATGATTGATTAATTATTGATATTATGGTAAAATTTATATATATAAATACATGCAAACGTTTGTTTGTTTTTGGAGGAATATGGAACTACTTCTATTTAATTCTTCCTATGGCGCTATAATAGACGTCGTTGCGCTAAGCGTCATTGTATTGTTTGCTTTTCTAGGTTTTAAAAATGGTTTTATAAAAACCTTCCTAAAAGTATTCGGTACAATAATCAGCTTAGTTTTAGCAATTTTACTCTGCTCAAAATGTGCAGGATTTCTTGAAAACCAATTTGGAATGATTTCATCGATAACTGAAAAAGTATCAAATACGGTGACAAATATTTTTGGCGAACAAATTGCTAACACGACGTTAAATCAAGCGGTTGATTCAAAATTATCCGAATTAGGTTTGTCTGGATGGTTTAGTAAGATTATTCTTGAAGCAAAGGCTGATATAAATATTCCACTAGACACTACCTTAAATCAGATAATTTCCCCTGCATTGAGTTATTATATTGCTTGTGGAATATCAATTATATTTTTATTTATCATTTTTAAGTTAATGTTCTTTATTATTGGTGATATAACATCAAAGATAAGCGCATTTAATTTAGTGGGCGCCACAAACAAAATACTAGGTGTTGCGTTAGGGCTTTTACAAAGCGTTGTTACAATTCAATTTGCACTTATTGTTATAAACTTAATACCATTAGAGTTTGCGCAAAATTTATTGATAGAAATTAGCAACTCATCGATTGTTCGCTTCATTGATAATGTTAATTTGTTCGAATTATTAATTAAAGCTATCTCTAAAGTAGACATTTTATCGTTTGTTAAAGGAACATTATAAATTATTTACTAGCGCACAGTTAAAACGTATTATAATCTGCTTAAATTCTTTAAAAATCGGGTATTTTTACCCGATTTTTTCTTTAACACTTTTAAAAACCGAAAAAACACACGTTTCACGTGAAACATTTTTAAAATATACCTTGTTTCACGTGAAACAATTTTACAATGCTCTATTTTTGGTGTAAACTGACCAAATTGTCGTTCTTGTTGAGTTTATTTATCCCAATAGTAAAAATGGAATTTTAGAAAAAATATTAACTTGTAACAAATTTATTTTAATTGACAAAAAAATATTTATTAATAAAATGTTGACACGCTAAGTAAATTTGTGTTATAATTGCACAAACGGTGCAACATAAAACTCAAGCGTTATATATGATAAGTGCAACGATAAATATATAGCGCTATGAATTTTTATAAATTTTTTAATATTTTATAAATTATAGATTGAAATTTGTTTTATATTATTGTATAATAGTATAAAATATATATAAAACATAAAATAATCAGTGCTTTCAAGGTTATTTTAATCTTTTTGCCATATACTAACGGTATTAAGATTAAGGAGAATTTAAATTGAAATCTAAAAACAACAAAATTTTACTGATAACTGTACTTGTTATCATACTGCTAGTGGGTTCTCTATCGTTGTTTAATTGTTTAGGTAATAATTCTACCGACGTAGATTATTCAGAATTTTACGAAATAGTTGAACTTTCTCAAGACGGGCTTACCAAAGATGACGTTACTAACTCTAATGCTCGTACTGTAAAGGGTGTGTTGGAAAAATTGAACTATGATACTGTTCGTTTGTCTGACGTATACGTTGATGGATATAATCTCACGTTTAAGTTAGTGTTCAACGAAACCTTTGCTAAGAATTTTACTACAACCTTTTCAAGAGGTAGTAATAGTATTGCCGAATTAGAAGCGCAACTTGCTAATGCTAACGTTAACTTTTCGTATGCAGACCCCAACGCTGGTTCTATTTGGTCAAGTCTATTGCCGATTTTTGGAACAGTTATAATTGCAATTATTTTCTTGCTTATTATCAACCAATCACAAGGTGGCGCTAAGGGTGCAATGAATTTTGCAAAAACTAACGCTAGAATAAACCGTGATTTAAAAGTAAGGTTTACAGACGTTGCAGGTGCTGAAGAAGAAAAAGCCGAACTTGCCGAAGTTGTAGATTTTCTAAAAAATCCTAGAAAGTTCTCGGAACTTGGCGCAAGAATTCCCAAAGGCGTATTATTAGTAGGTCCTCCAGGAACGGGTAAAACGTTGTTTGCTAAAGCTGTTGCAGGTGAAGCGGGCGTACCTTTCTTTTCTATAAGCGGCTCAGACTTTGTGGAAATGTTTGTCGGTGTAGGCGCATCACGTGTAAGAGATTTGTTTGACGTTGCTAAGAAAAACATGCCCTGTATTGTGTTTATAGACGAAATTGACGCAGTAGGTCGTCAACGTGGAACAGGTATGGGTGGTGGACACGACGAAAGAGAACAAACTCTTAACCAGCTACTTGTTCAAATGGACGGTTTTGAAACCAACGACGGTATTATCGTAATGGCTGCAACAAACCGTGCCGATATTTTAGACCCAGCATTACTTCGTCCGGGCAGATTTGACCGCCAAATTTACGTTAACGTTCCCGACGTTCGTGGTCGTGAAGCAATCTTAAAGGTGCATTCTAGGAATAAACCTTTAGCAACCGACGTAAACTTTAAGACTGTTGCTAGAATGACTAGTGGTTTTTCGGGGGCAGACCTAGAAAATCTTCTAAACGAAGCGGCAATACTCGCTGCTAGAGATAATAGAAAATATATCACAAATAAAGACCTTTACGAAGGTATAAACAAGGTTTTATTAGGGCCTCAAAAGAAATCTAGACTAGTTACTGAAACTGATAAACGAATTACTGCTTATCACGAATCGGGCCACGCAATACTTGCAAGATTATTGCCTAACTGCGACCCCGTACACGAAGTTTCTATTATTCCACGTGGTCAAGCGGCAGGGTATACCATGACTAGACCCGATAACGATGACAATCACTTAACTAAAGCAAAACTTCTAGACGATATAGTAATGACGTTAGGTGGACGTGTTGCTGAAGAAATTATTATTAAAGATATTTCGGCAGGGGCGTCTGGCGATATTCAAGCGGTAAGTAAGCGTGCTAGACTTATGGTTACCGAGTGGGGTATGAGCGAAAAGGTTGGTCCTATTTCGTATTCGGCTGAAAAGGAAATCTTTATCGGTAGAGATATGGCTTCGCACGTAACGTATAGCGAACAAACGGCAGGTATTATCGACCAAGAAGTAAAAGAAATTATCGAAACTGCTTTGCAAAAAGCAAGAAAACTTCTTAAAGAAAACAAAAATCTCTTAGACAATATGGCAAGGCTTTTAGTCGAAAGAGAAACAATTTTCAGTGAAGAAGTTGACATGCTTATGGAGGGCAAATCAGTAGAAGAAATTATGCAGTTTATGGACGACAACGAAAGAACTTTACGTGAAAATCCGTTCGCAAGAAAATCTAAGGTTATCGTTCCCGATAAAAAAATAGAAGAAACTGTAAAAGCCGAAAATTCTACTGAAAAAACTACTGAAAAATCTACCGATAGTCAAGAAAAAGTAGAAGAGAAAGTAGAAGATTCGGTAAAAGAAAAAACACCAAAAACCAAAAAAGTAAAAGGCGAAGAAAGTAAAGCCGAAGATAAAGACGGCGAATAAAAAAACTTACAAACGACGAGAGGGAAGTTTATGGGCAAAATTATAGCGTTTTCAAACCAAAAAGGCGGTGTAGGTAAAACCACAACGTGCGTAAATATGTCAGCATATTTAGCGAGCAAAGGTTATAAATGTCTAGTGGTAGACTTAGACCCGCAAGGTAACGCAACGACGGGTTTGGGTTTTTCAAAAAGCGAAGTAAAGAACTCGGTATATCAAGTAATGATAGACGATGCTCCAATCGAATCAGCAGTAATGAAAACTTGCGTAGACGGTTTAGATATTTTGCCGTCAAGTATAGATTTAGCTGGTGCAGAAGTAGAGCTAGTTTATCTTAAAGATAGAGAACGTGTTCTAAAAAGGGTGCTAGAAACGGCAAAAAAGAGTTATGATTTTATAACCATAGACTGTCCGCCGTCATTAGGACTTTTAACCATAAACGCATTAGCAGCAAGTGATACGGTAATTATTCCTATTCAAAGTGAATACTACGCAATGGAAGGATTAAGCCAACTTATGAACACAATAAAACTCGTTGTAAAACATCTTAACCCCGACCTAAAAATTGAAGGCGTAGTTTTAACGATGAGCGATAACAGGGCAATTATTTCCCGCCAAATTTCTTCGGAAATCAAAAGATTTTTCGGAAAACGTGTGTTTGAAACGATAATACCTAGAAATATTAGACTTGCTGAAGCACCTAGTCACGGCGTTCCGATAATGTTACACGACGTAAAGTGTTCGGGGGCAAAGGCATACAATTCGCTAACTGAAGAATTTTTATCAAGACAACCTGCAAAATATAAAAAGCAGTAAAAAATAAACGGAGCAAAAGACAATGAAACCAAACAGAGGATTAGGTAAAGGACTATCGGCGTTATTCTCGGAAACCGAAGAAGATTACGGTAAAAGCTTAATTTTTGAAGAAGAACCCACCGACTTAAAAGCGGGCGTAACCGAGATAGATATCGGTTCGATATTTGCTAACCCCAATCAGCCGAGAAAAGTGTTTAATGAAACGGCTTTACGTGAACTTGCCGATTCAATCGAAAAACACGGCGTTATTATGCCTATCATCGTAAATAGAAGCGGTGATAGATATATGATTATCGCCGGCGAAAGAAGATTTAGAGCAAGTAAAATTGCGGGCTTATCTAAAGTACCGGTAATTATCAAAAATTATAATGAACGCCAAATCAAAGAAATTTCGCTTATCGAAAACTTACAACGTGAAGACTTAAATCCTATCGAAGCGGCAAACGCTATGAAATCGCTTATGAGCGACTATGGTCTATCTCAAGAAGATTTAGCCGATAGAATAGGTAAATCACGTCCTGCTATTGCCAACACTTTAAGGTTATTAAGTCTATCTCCCGAAGTAATGAAAATGGTAGAAAGCGGTAAACTTTCAGCAGGCCACGCAAGAGCGCTTTTACCTGTACCACAAATAGACCAAGTAAAATTTGCTGAAACCACTGTAAAAGACGGTTTGTCAGTTAGAGAAATAGAAAAGCGTGTTAAAGACTATTTCTTACCCCCCGAAGAAAAGGCTAAAAGAAAACAACGTCAAGAACTTTCGGCAGAACTCAAAGAACTTATCGGCGACATGCAAAGAGTTTTCGGTACTAAAGTAAACGCTATCGGTAACGACAATAAAGGTAGAATTTATATTGACTACTATACTAGAGACGACCTAGATAGACTTGGTGAAATTCTAGAATATCTTAAAAACTCTAACAAAATATTTTAAGGAGGGTGAAGTATAATGTGGATTTATGTTTGGCTTATGATAACCGCAACTTCATTAATACTTGAATTTATCACGACGGATATGTTGTGTATATGGTTTGCCGGCGGTGGGCTCGTTGCGTTAATACTTTCAGCGTGTGGGCTTAGCTGGTATATTCAAGTTCCCGTGTTTATAGCAGTTTCACTTGCATTGATGTTTGCGTTTAGACAAATGGTATTGAAAAAACTTAATAATAAACAAGTTAGAACTAACGCAGATATGGCAATCGGTAAAGAATTTAGGCTTTTATCGGCAATAACTTTTGACAATTTGGGGACGATAAAGGTAAACGACGTTACGTGGAACGCAGTTTCTTCTAACGATATGCCTATTCCCGCAGGTACTATAGTTATAGTAAAGGAATTAAAAGGCAATAAATACGTCGTAGAACCCGCACCTCAAGATAATAACAATTAAAAGGAGAAAATTTTATGGAACCATGGGCAATTGTACTTATTGTACTAGCAAGTATAGCTTTTGTAATCATTATTGCGTCGATTAAAATCGTTCGTCAATCAACGGCACTAGTAGTAGAAAGACTAGGTAAGTTTAATAGACTTTTAACTACAGGCATACACTTTATTTTCCCGTTTGTAGATAAAGCAGTAGGCGGACCTATTTCGCTAAAAGAAAGAGTAGCGGACTTTGCTCCACAACCGGTTATCACTAAAGATAACGTTACTATGCAAATCGATACAGTCGTATATTTCCAAGTAACCGACGCTAAACTATTCACTTACGGTGTAGAAGACCCCTTGCGTGCTATAGAAAACTTAACTGCAACGACATTGCGTAACTTAGTTGGTGAACTTGAACTTGACGGAACGCTTACTTCACGTGATACCGTTAACAGCAAAATGAGAATAATTCTAGACGAAGCAACAGACCCTTGGGGTATTAAGATTAACCGTGTAGAACTTAAAAACATTTTGCCTCCTAAAGATATTCAACAAGCAATGGAAAAACAAATGAGGGCAGAACGTGAAAGACGTGAAAGCATCTTAAAAGCAGAAGGTGAAAAACGCAGTAACATACTCGTTGCAGAAGGTGAAAAGGAAGCAATGATTTTACGTGCTGAAGCAAAAAAAGCGGCGGTTATTGCAGAAGCCGAAGGTACTGCTACGGCTATTAAAATGATAAACGACGCTAATCCTAACGCAGCGTATTTAACGCTTAAAGGATACGACGCATTAAAGATAATGGCTGACGGTAATGCAACTAAAATTATCGTGCCTAGCGAAATACAAAACGTTACGGGATTGCTTGCTTCGCTTAAAGCAGTTACCGAAGAAGATAAGGAAACAAAAAAATAAACCAAAAAAAGGCACAAGAAATTGTGCCTTAAAATTTGCTTATGATAAATTTTAGTAGACTTAAAGACAACGTAAATATAATAAAAGGTTATTTAGAACAGTCCGAAAATGCTTTTTGTGATATTTCTATTGGTGTGAAATATATGTGGCGTGATGAGTACGTTATTGATTACGCTATTATAGAAGACACTCTTATAATGAAAGAAAGTAGTACCGAATATAACGACGTATTCTATTACCCGATGGGTAAAAACGTTGATTTAGCGTTAAGAGAGATAGAAGAATATTGTAAAACCAACAGCATACCGTTAATTTTTGGTTGTGTGGAAAATGCCGTTGTTATAAAACTGCGAAACCTATACGATGACGTCAAAGTACAAAGCGAAAGAAATTGGGACGACTATATTTATGACGCTGAAAAATTCAAAAACTACTCTGGTAAAAAGTACAGTGGACAAAGAAATCACGTCAATAAGTTTAAGAGGTTGTATCCTAACTATACGGTAAACGTTTTAACTGAACAAGATTATCCAAAAATAGAAAAATTTCTAAAAGAATTTGAGCGTGGTACTGATTTTTCTATTTGGACGGAAAAATCTGAACAAGAAAAGGTTTACGACTACGTAAAAAACGCCGACAAACTAAAACAAGTAGGTGCATTTATAGAAATAGACGGCAAAGTCATAGCGTTTTCTATGGGTGAAGTGATAAACGATACTCTTATAGTTCACGTAGAAAAAGGTTTGAAAACATACGAGGGTGTTTATCCTACGATGGCACAAGAATTTGCTAAACTCTTTGCTGGTAGTGGTATTAAATATATCAATCGTGAAGAAGACTGTGGCGACATGGGTCTTAGAACGTCTAAACTACAGTACCATCCCATAGAAATTCGACAAAAAAACACCGTAACAGTAAACACTCTCTTTGATAAAATTGTTCCACCCGTTAAAATTAATGCTGGAGAGTTGACGGTGGAAGATATAACTGAAAATTTTAAGCAAGCATATTTTGATTTATACACCGACGACGACCTAAATAAATGGTGGGGATACGATTATAGAGAAGATTTAGGCGATAAAGAGATAACCCCCGACTATTTTATATCGTTTATGAAATCCTTAAAAGAAAAAAAAGAAGAATATTCTTTTGCCGTAACCTTAAACGGTGAAATGATAGGCGAACTAGTGGCACATAACTTTGGGTATTATGCCGACGTAGAAATTGGGTTTAGATTTTTTAAGGAGTTTCAGGGTAAAGGGTATGCTAGAAAAAGCACGACAGTTTTAATAGAATTCCTAAAGACGTTGGGTGCTAAAATTATAAAAAGTAGATGTTTTAAAGAAAATATTCCGTCAAGACGGTTAATAGAAAGTTTAGGTCTAACCTTAACGCACCAAACGGACACGCATTATTTTTTTGCTAAAAAATAGATTAAGAAAAGGGCAAGAATGTTTGCCCTTTTATCATTTTAAAAATTAGGTTAGTCTTTCTTTATACACTCGCCGGTAATAGCGTCTTGAAACATCATAAAATACCCGTCGCCTTTAGTTTCAAAAATAGAAAGTGGAATAAACGAGCAGAAGCCTTCAAGTTCTTTGGGGGCTTTTTCAGAGTATGGCGACGGCACTCCGTAGCAAATGTATTTTTCTTTTTTGTTTTCCTTGATAACCCCCACGACGTAATACTTATCCGACGAATAGTTAATTCTAACGAAAGTGCTGTCGGGGAAAAGCTTAGTTAAGCTTAAATCTATCGGAAACTTATTAAAAATTTCTTCTAGTTCTCTCTTTGCGTAGTTATAGTAGGGGAAGTCTTTTGAATACTTTTGGCTAAAATCACGTTCGTCTTGAATTTGTGAGCCGATAAAGATTTCTTTGTTTTCTTGCGTGAAATCTTGGCTTTTGTAATCGTCATTGCAAATTTCAGGCTGTACCCGTCCATTTTGCTCCTCCAAAGTTTTTAGTTTTTCGTTAATTTGCTCGTCTATTGCGTAGTAGTTTTCAGTTGCAACGGCTTCATCATCGAACTGAACGTCTTTACACACGAAATCCTCGGTGGGTGTAACGCATGCGTTAGTCTCTTGTTCTTTTTCAAGATTTTTTCGTTCTTTTAACGCCCTTGCGGAAACCATACTTTTAAACTCGCTAAAATCAGCTTTACAGTTTTCGGTTTTTGAAAAAGCTACTATAATGGGTATGCCGTTGGATTCAAACGCTATTCCCACAGAAAACCCGCTTACTGCGTTTGGGCAAAATTCTAACGTATGGCTAAAAGTTTGAGGAAGACTTCCTAAATTAAATTTATATAACTCTTTACCGTCAAAAAAATATAAAGCGTATTCTCCACAACTATTAAACCTAGCGTTTATCGTGGTAAGAAATATTGTGAAAACCCCCGATTCTTGTTCTAGCCTAAAAATTCCACTTAAAGCCTTACCGTCTAAAGAATATCCCGAAACCGTTTGTTTTAAGATAAGAACGTCTTTACTAAAATTCATAAAAACTCCGATGTTAATTTAAAGTGTTTAGTTACAATATATATTCTCTAAGTTATCTTATTATGAAAACTTTTGTCGAAATTAACAAAAAAAGAACGAATTTCATATTTTACGTGTGGCAAAAAATATCTTGTTATGAAATTTAAAAATTTGCAAAAAACGTTTTACTTTTAAGTAAATTTTGTGCTATAATATATACTGCCGAAGAAAAAGGAATTTTTGAATTGTTGAGAGGGAAAAGACATAACGTTAACACCTAAAAGCATTAGCAAATTCCTAGTTTTTTAGCAAGTACCATATAGTAATAAGTCGGGAATGCCCGAAAATATAAGGAGAAAACAAAATGACGACTAACAAAAAGGTTTTGGATTTTATTAAACAAACCGAAGAACTTTGCCAGCCGGAAAGAATCGTTTGGGTTGACGGTAGCGAAGAACAACTTGAGGCTTTCCGTAAACAAGCAGTAGAAGAGGGTATTCTTATTAAATTAAACCAAGAAAAACTTCCTGGTTGCTATTTACACCGTACCACCACTAACGACGTTGCGAGAGTAGAAGGTAGAACGTTTATTTGTTCTAAGAACAAAGAAGACTCTGCTCCCATTAACAACTGGATGGAAACTAACGAAGCTTTCGAACTTATGAACGGCTTATATAAAGGCGCTATGAAAGGTAGAACTATGTACGTAATACCTTATTCAATGGGTGCAGTAGGCAGTAAGTTCTCTAAAATTGGTATTGAACTTACCGACTCTATCTACGTAGTACTTAATATGGCTATCATGACCAGAGTAGGCAAAGCGGTTATCGACGCTTTAGGCGACGGCGATTTTATTAAAGGTTTACACTCTTACGCAGAACTTTCTGAAGAAAAGAGATATATCATGCACTTCCCCGAAGAAAACACCATTATGAGTATCAACTCTAACTACGGTGGTAACGTTCTTCTAGGTAAAAAGTGTTTTGCTCTTCGTATAGCATCTTTCCTTGGTAAAAACGAAGGTTGGATGGCAGAACACATGTTAATTCTTGGTATCACCAATCCTAAGGGCGAAAAGAAATATATCGCAGCAGCATTCCCGTCTGCATGTGGTAAAACCAATCTTGCAATGTTAATTCCCCCGGAAAGCTACCAAAAGAAAGGTTATAAAGTAGAATGCGTAGGCGACGACATTGCTTGGATTAGAGTAGGCGAAGACGGAAGACTTTGGGCAGTTAACCCCGAAAACGGATTCTTCGGCGTTGCTCCTGGTACTAACATGAAATCTAACCCCAACGCATTAAAATCTACTATGAAAAACACCATTTTCACCAACGTTGTAGAAAATCTTGACGACGAAACCGTTTGGTGGGAAGGCTTAGATAAAAATCCTCCGAAAAACGCTATCGACTGGAAAGGCAATCCCTGGAACGGCGACATGAAAGACGCTGACGGTAAGCCCATCAAAGGCGCTCATCCAAACAGTCGTTTCACTGCACCTACAGTAAACTGTCCTTGTCTATCTGACCAATTCGAAGCACCTAACGGCGTTCCGCTATCGGCAATCGTGTTCGGTGGAAGACGTGCTAAAACCGCACCCCTAGTATATCAATCAAAAGATTGGAACAACGGCGTATTCGTAGGTTCAATCATGGCAAGTGAAACCACCGCAGCGGCAACTGGCGCAGTAGGCGTTGTACGTCGTGACCCCATGGCAATGAGACCTTTCGTTGGTTACAATATGGGCGACTATTTCGGACATTGGATTGAAATGGGTAAGAAAACCACAAACCAACCCAAAATCTTCAACGTTAACTGGTTTAGAACTGACGATAACGGCAATTTCATTTGGCCGGGTTTTGGTGACAACCTACGTGTTCTCGATTGGATTATCGACCGTTGTGAAGACAAGGTTGACGCAGTAGAAACTGCTATCGGTTACGTTCCGAAAGCAGAAGATATCAACATCGAAGGTCTAGAAGACGTTACCGTTGATACTATTAAAGACTTGCTTTCAATCGACAAAGAAAATTGGATAAAAGAAGCAGACGGTATTGAATCATTCTACGGCGAACTCACCAGAGTACCTGAAGAACTCTATAGACAACTCGCTGATTTAAAAGCAAACTTAAATAAATAAGTTAAATAATTAAAGGCTTCCTTAGTGGAAGCCTTTTTTACTACAAAAAAAGTCGTTTGAAGTTTTCAAACGACTTTTATATTTATTTGACAAAATTAGTCTTCGTCAGAAAGATTATCAAAGTAACCTTGTATCCAAATAATGGGAGTACCTTTATCTCCAGAACCTGAAGTTAAATCGCAAAGCGAACCGATAAGGTCGGTTAATCTACGTGGGGTTGTACCCATTTGACCTACCGTGGTGCTATCCTTTTTAGCGATTTCTTGTTTTATAGCATTTTTTAATTCCTCGCCCTTTAAGTCCTTGAAATCGTTGTCGGCAAGATACTTTAGTTTAAGTTCGTTTGGAGTACCTTCTAAACCGTCAGTGTAAGCAGGAGAAACAACGGGGTCTGCAAGTTCCCAAATTTTACCAACGGGGTCTTTAAACGCACCGTCGCCGTAAACCATAACTTCAATTTTCTTTCCCGTCTTTTCTAAAATGTTTGCCTTAATAGCGTCAACGATAGGTTGTGCGTCTCTCGGGAATAGTTTAACAGTTTCTTCGGTTGCCTTGTTAGAACCGAGAAGACCATAGTCTTGATTATAACCACTGCCAAGAACTGAAGAAGTTAAGATTTCGTCAAATCCAACTACTCTTTCAGCACCTGCTTGTCTTAAAATACGTTTAGAACGTTCACGGGTATGAATATCGCAACATAAAACGTTTTTGGTAAAAGGAAGAATAGCTTTTGCGTTGTTAGCAAAAATAATTTCGCACTCAGCACCTTCGTTAGTGATAAGTTCTTTGTAGTATTCAACGTAATCAACGCCGGTAAAGGTGTGTTTAACGTAACCGAAAAGTTCACGGTATTTTTCTTCAGTTAAAACGTCAGCGTATGGGTTAACACCAGATTGGTCTACTTGGTCCATACTGATTAAATGATTACCAACTTCGTCAGACGGGTAAGATAGCATAACGATAACTTTTTTTGCACCCCTAGCGATACCTTTTAAGCATACCGAGAAACGGTTACGAGAAAGTATAGGGAAAATAATACCGATGGTTTCATCACCGAGTTTTTGTTTAACGTCATAAGCAATTTGGTCAATAGTAGCGTAGTTGCCTTGTGCCCTTGCAACAACTGCTTCTGTAATAGCAACGACGTCTTTGTTTCTAACGGGTACGTTTTCGTTTTTAGAAGCATCTAAAATGCAATCGGTTACGATAGAAACGATATCATCGCCCGTTTTGATAATGGGGGCTCTAACACCCCTAGAAATTGTTCCGAAAGAACGGCTCATAGTTTTCTCCTGTAAAATAATTTTATTACCCTTTTACTATACCATAATTATAAAAAAATTAACACAGTTTTACCATAATTTTTTCTTATACCCCACAAATTTTTGTATAAAGTAAAAGGATTATGGAAACAATTATAATAACCAAAAAAAAAGGAGAAAAGTTATGCCTAATAACATGCTAACAACCAAAGAACTTACACTACTGCAAGACCTACTAATTTACGAGGAAAGTGCTTGCAAAAAAGCAAGACTGTATTCACGAATTTTAACCGACCAAAATTTAGCCGAACAATGCTCGAGACTTGCCGACAATCACCAAAACCGTTTCAATCGTCTTTTGGAATTATTATAATAAGGGGGAGATAAAATGAGTAATTATAAAGCAGACATTACGCTTAACGAACAAGATTCTTTGATAGATTTATTAAACGTAGAAAAACAAACTTTTAAAATGTACGCAACTTGCCTAACAGAAGGCGTTAGCAAAGGATTTAGAAACACTGTAAAAACGCTTATGCAAGAAAGTGCCGACGACCAATTTAACGCTTTCTCTCTTTTAACCGAAAATGATTACGCTAAAGTAACTACTGCTGAAGAATCGGAAATAAAACAAGCAAAAGACAAGTTTTGCTGTAAGATAAGCGAACTTAGTTAAAATAAAAAGTGCGACTTTTGCAAATGCAAAAGTCGCACTTTAGTTTTGTTAAAAATTATTCTTGTGTTTTTTCAGATTTAGCCCATTTTTTATTTAAGAAATATTTAGTTGCAAATAGCGAGCCTATTAACATTGCAATAGCAATGGGAAGAGCAACGTACCAATAAGGAACGAAACCTGCGATAACGAAACTTATAAACGAAACAACTGCAACGTAGATAGCGTAAGGAATTTGAGTTGAAACGTGATTTAAGTGTTCGCACTCAGCACCAGCCGACGACATAATAGTGGTGTCGGAAATAGGCGAGCAGTGGTCGCCACAAACAGCACCAGCAAGACAAGCCGAGATACCGATAACGTATAAGGGGTCTGCGGTTTGCGTAGGATACATAGCCATAACGATAGGGATTAAGATACCAAACGTACCCCAACTAGTACCCGTTGCAAACGCAAGAATACAAGCAACTACGAATATGATAGCAGGTAAAAGTTTTAGCAAGAAATCGGGGACTTTACTCATAAGGTCACCAACGAAGAAGGCTGCACCGAGTTCGCCCGTCATGTTTTTTAACGCAGTGGCAAAGGTTAAAATCAAGATTGCCGGTACCATGGCGATAAACCCTTTAGGAATAGCACCCATAGATTCAGTGAAAGAAACGACTTTTCTAATAGCAAGATAAATAACAGTTGCAACTAACGCAACAAGCCCACCCCAAGGAAGAGCAACGGTTGCGTCGGTATTAGAAAGTGCCGTGATAAAATCACTGCCGTCAAGTATGCCACCAACGTAAACTAAAGCAAAAATACTAGCAATTAATAAGAATACGATGGGAAGAACAAGGTCAAGTACTCTACCTTTTTCACAAGGAATTTCTTCTTCTTGTTTTACACGTTTACCACTGAACAAATCGCCGTTTTCAGCGTTTTGTTCGTGTTTTCTCATAGGACCGAAATCAAACTTCATTAAAATCAACGCAAGCACGAACACGATAGTAAGTATCGAGTAGAAATTGAAAGGTATTGCCATAATGAAAAGCGAAATACCTTCACCGTCGGCAGCGTATTGAGAAACTGCAGCCGCCCAACTAGAAATAGGTGCTATCATACAAATAGGTGCGGCAGTTGCGTCAATTAAAAAGGCTAGTTTTGAACGAGAAATTTTGTGTTTATCGGTAACGGGACGCATAACCGAGCCAACGGTTAAGCAGTTAAAATAGTCGTCGATAAAAATCAAAATACCTAAAACGAAAGTACAAAGAGCAGCACCGACTTTAGTTTTAACGTGAGTTTTAGCCCATTCACCGAACGCCCTAGAACCGCCTGCTTTATTAACGAGAGCAACTAATATTCCTAGTTCGATAAGGAAGATAAAAATACCAGCCGTTCCCGAAACAGCCGAGATGAAGCCTTGATTAATAACCATGTCCATAGTTCCTACGGGCGAGAAATCGGTTGCGAGTATTGCACCCGATAAAATACCGATAAACAACGAACTAAACACTTCTTTGGTAATAAGAGCAAGTCCTATTGCGATAATCGGTGGAAGTAACGCCCAGAACGAACCGATGCCCGTGCCGGCACCCTCGCATTTACCGCATTTTTCACCTAAGAACACGCCACTGCCTTGACAAGTAGAACAAGTTAAGGTGTTGTGGACCGTGTCGGTAAGAACTGCGACGATAAGTAAACCAAGTATTACTACCGAAGCAATTAGCAAAGATAGTATACGTGGCTGTAACAGTTTACATTTCTTTTCCATACAACAAACTCCTTTTGTAAAAATAAAAAATCACGATGCTATTTTTACACCGTGACTAAAAGAGTTCATAGTATACAAAATAGCGCAACGACGAAAAACTCCGTCGACAGTTGCAAAGGTATTTCCCTTGCACCCAGACAAGCCGTTTTGGGCAAAACAAACTCTCTTCGGCATCTTTTCCTTTACCACGACGGCATTAAGCCCCACCGTCGCTTGTCATAAAAGACGCACCTCTATCTGATTTTTGATACATATAATATATAATGTTTTGCTGTAGTTGTCAACATAATTTTAAAAATTTATTTAAAAGCCGTAAAAAAAGTATACAAAACACTAAAAAAGTGTTAAAATAAATTCAGAAGGTTTTCGGACAACACTTCTATAAAACAACCGAGAAAACGGAATATTGTTTAGTCCTTTTCTTTGGTTAAATTTATAAAGAAAAGGATTTTTTATGTTTAAAACAACGTCGTCAATTGCTAGGGCAGGAATTATTGCAGGGTTATACGTCGTATTAACGCTTATAACTTTTCCTATTGCTAGCAGTGAAATTCAGTTTCGACCGTCTGAAGGGCTTACTCTACTTCCGTTAATTTTTCCAGAAGCCATCGTAGGTGTGTTTGTCGGGTGCGTTTTATCTAATCTTATAACGGGTTGCGTCGTGTTAGATATAATTTTTGGGGGACTAATCACGCTAATTTCGGCAATACTTACCTATTTTGTCGGAAAACTTATAAAGTCTATGCCCTTAAAAATTATTATCGGTGGAATTTTTCCGGTACTACTTAACGCATTTTTGTTGCCCGTTATTTGGTACTACGCTTACTACGAATCTTCGTATATCTACGTAATACAAGTAGTATTTTTGTTAGTAAGTCAAAGTATATCAGTCTACGCCGTAGGCACGCCTACCATACTTTTAATGAATAGACTATTAAAATAAAACGTACAATTTTGAAAATCTAAAAATAAAAAACTCTCAGCCATAGGGCTGAGAGGTTTTCATATCAAATTTTATTCCATAAATATATCTTCATAACTTACGTTAAGAATTTTCTTTATTAAAATAATTTCGTCGGGGTAAAGGTGTCTTTGCCCAACTTCGATTTTTGCAATCGCACTCCTGGTAATATCGCATCCGTTAAGTTGCATTTGCGTGGCAAGGTATTCTTGAGTTAAGTTTGCCTTCTCTCTTAATGACTTAATATTTTTTCCAACTTTAATTTCAGTCGATAAATTCATATAATACCACCAAACTTTGTTCCCAAACGGGTGCAATTTTCTTGACAACATTATAAACGCTTGTTATAATAATATTGCACCTATATAGGTGCAAAAGCAAATTTTATAACTATAAACATTAAAGACTAAAATTAGTTACCTCAAGTTTAACCAAAGAAAGTGTAATGTTGCGACACAATTAGAAAGACAAACGGCTATTGTATTTCAATAGCCGTTTGTCTTTGTATCTTAAGTTTATCGCTTTAATTATTATTATCTTCTTTAGGTAATGAGTTTAAGAATTTTATCATCCACGGTAGCGCTACTATAGATGATAAGAAGTAAGCAAGTGGTTGAGAAATTTCTATACCTAAAACACCTATAAAAGATGGTAGAATTAAACAAAGTGGTATGAATATAAGTCCGCTTTGTAAACACGAAAGCACGAGTGCGGGCGTGCTTTTCCCGATACTTTGAAACAGCATTGTAGAAACGACGGAAATGGGGAAAAAGAGCAGTGATACGCAGTAAATTCTAAGTGCTTCAGCACCGATTCTAACTACTTCTTCTTCGGTCCTAAATATGCTGATAATTTGTGGGGCAAAGATAAAGCAAGCAAGAGAAATAAGTCCCAAAAACGCTGTACCGAAAAATAACGTAAAGTATGAACCTTTCTTTACACGGTCGTATTTTTTTGCTCCGTAATTAAACGCCGATACGGGTTGAAAACCTTGCCCAATGCCAAGACCAACGCAGAATATTAAACTAGACGTTCTAGCAACGTAACCCATTGACGCTATAGTGGCGTCTCCAAAGGGTTTTGCCGTCAAATTAAGCACCATAGTAGATACGCTGTTTAGCCCTTGACGTGCAAGGCTCGGTAGTCCCGTTACGACTATATTCTTAAAAATAGCAAAATTTTTCGATAAATGCTTAAAGGAAATTTTGCTTTGCGTTTTGTTTAGTAAAAACATTGAAAACAGTAGGCAAAAGGAAATTAATTGCGAAATTCCCGTCGCAAGCCCCGCACCTAAAATTCCTAAATCAAAAGTAAAAATGAACAAGGGGTCTAAAAGGATGTTCAAAATTCCGCCACTCGTTAAACCTATCATAGCAAGTTTAGCCTTTCCTTCGTAACGCAAAATGTTGTTAAGGACGCAACTAGTTGTCATAAACGGCGCAGCGATAAAAATAAACTTTGCGTAGTCTACGGCGTAAGGCAAAATAGTGTCGGTACTGCCGAGAAGTTTCATAAGCGGTTTAATAAATATAAGTCCAAACGTCATGATAACAAGCCCTGCAACAAGTGCCCAAAAAAATCCTGTAGAAGCATAGACGTTGGCTTTTTGGTTTTCTTTTTCGCCTAAAGCACGGCTAATGTGACTGCCTGCTCCATGCCCGAACATAAACCCAAACGCCTGAAGTATTGCCATAACACCAAACACGATACTCGTTGCGCCACCAGCGGACAGCGAAATTTGACTGACAAAAAAACTGTCAGCCATATTGTAAACGTTGGTTATAAGCATACTGATTGTCGTCGGAATACCAAGCATAAAAATTAGTTTCATAACGGGTGTTTCCGTCATTTTCTTGTACTGATATTCGGCGTTAAAAGATTTAGCATTAGAACTCATAATAAAATTCCTTTCATTAGATAGTATATTCTTATTAACAAAAAAAGTCAAAACAAAAACGACTAACTTTAAGAGTAAAAGTTAGTCGTTAATTTTTAAATAGGGGTTAACCGAACAACACGTCTACCGCTAGCATTAAACAAAACCCTATTAAAAGTGCGTAGGTTGCACCACGTTCACTGCCGTGTGCATGGGTTTCGGGTATCATTTCGTCGCTTATTACGTACAGCATTGTTCCGCCAGCAAAGGCTAGCATAAAGGGAAGTATAATAGACGCTATGCTTACGGCAAAATAACCAATGAGAGTTCCTACTACTTCAATTAGCCCTGTAATCAAAGCAATAAAAAAAGTTTTTTTCTTTGAAACGCCCGCCGATAATAAGGGGGCGATAATAACCATGCCCTCTGGTATGTTTTGAAGTGCTATGCCACCTGCAATAATAAGTGCTTCGGTAACGTTTCCCGTGCCAAACCCTACACCCGAGGCGATGCCTTCGGGTAGGTTATGAAGCGCTATAGCCATCACGAAAAGCAAAATTTTATTAAGACTAGCGTTATTGTGATTTTCTTCGTTTCCGCCCATAAGTTTGTGTAAATGTGGTACGGCTTTATCGCAAACGTTTAAAAATAACGCCCCTAAAAATATACCAATAACCGTTATAAGTAAAGCCCATTTACCGCCGAGTTCAATAGACGGCACAATAAGCCCGAAAACTGAAGCAGAAAGCATTACACCCGCCGCAAACGATATAATTATATCGGAAAATTTGTGCGATAAATTCTTAAAAAGAAAACCGAGTATTGCACCGATAACCGTCGCACCACCAACACCAAGTGCAGTTAATAATACCATTACCATAATATAATTATTATATCACAAACATTTCTAATTGGCAAGAATTAGCAGTATTGACAAATATAACAAATTATAATATAATGAATTAAAGAAAAGTTTAGTGGAAGGAAAGTAATGTTTAAATTATTTGGTAGACGAAAAAAGAACAAACAACCACCACCTCAAGACCAACAGGTTAAAAAGAACAAAGACATACCGGTTTCGCACGTGTTTTTTTCTTGGAATCCTTTACCTTTGAAAGGAGGGTCTCAAATAAGAAACCCTCACCAAACGTTTGGGTTTTTACCACCAAACGAAACGCCAAAGTGGGAAAACGAAGAAAGTAGAGAATAAAAAATAAAACATAAAAAAAAGACAAGCGATTTGCTTGTCTTTTTTTATATCACAACTTTTATCTATTCACTATTATCTATTCTCTATAAAGAGGTATTCCGAGTTTTTCTTTACGTCTATCTGATTTTCGTTTTAGTGTTGTGAACACAAAACCAATAATAATAAACGAATAGAAAGATAATAATCTCCAAACTAGCATAGCAGGGAAAGAAAGACCTGCAACCGAAACTAAACCTACCTTAAATAATGTATAAAAAGAAGCGTCTGCGGCACCTGAATTACCAGGTGTTGGAATAAACGATATTGCTGCGTATAAAACCATACAAACCGAAACTATTTGCGCCCATTCTAATAGCCTATTTGCGTTTGGGTTAGCAAAGCCAAAAAACTTTAACGTAAAATAAGCAATCGAACAAAGTGAAAGAACTTCTATAAGGCTTATAACAAACGCAATAATGAAAATCAAAGGGTTGGTAGCAAATTTTTTAATAGAATTTGCGTTACCCATAACGGCTTTTAATATTTTATGGGTAGTAGTTTTAACGTCTTTAACTAATTTTAGTTTTCCTCCTACTTTAAGAACAAACGTAATAACGCCAGCCGAAATTTTAGGTAGTATAAAGAAGGTTACGACTAAAGTCGGCATAAGCATACAGGTAATTAGTCCAAAGATGGCGGCTGGTCTTGCTATGGAAGCCATAGTAGAGTCTACTAGTTCCAAAGGTGTATTTAATAGATTGGTTGCCGGGGTAAAAACTACTAACGAAAAAATCCCTAAAATAACGAAAGCGAGTTGGTACATAAAGAACGCCGTAATCGGTAAACTTGATACCACGCTACTATCTACGCCGTGTTTGGATAAATGATATATTTCGAAAGGTTGACCGCCAACGGCCAAGGGAGTTACGTAGTTATAATAATGTCCTACGATACCCGTTTCAAAACAAGTTTTAAAACGCCATTTCCCCGTTGCAGACCTACACAATACCGACAATTTAAAACCTTTACTTAAAAAACAAAGCCCTAGCGTTGCAATTGCTAGTAACAAATAAAACCAATTAGTTTTTATGGTGAGTAGTATTTCCGACCATTTAGGAGGATTATTCGATGCCGACGGCGACAAAAAATCGTGATAAAAGGTCATACCCAAAACTGCCAATATAATGGCGACGAAAGAAAACACCATAACACGCTTAAGTATTCTTTGTGTTTTAGTGGTTTTCTTGTCGTTAGTAGGAAGTCCTAAAACTTGCGACATTACTAACTGTCTACCGTAAGCTTTTGCAGAAAAATTGTCTTCCACGACTTTTTCTTCAACGGGTTTTTCGGGAAGTTTATTTGCTGGTATTTGCACGATAACAGGTTCAGCAGTTTTTTCGTCGAATTCTATTTTGTTGACTATTGGAGTAAAATTATCTTCCATATAAATAATTATACAAAAAACATTTTAGTTTGTCAATGCTAAAATAAAAGCGCTTGACTTTTGGTTTTCAGTTATTATAATATATATTTAAACGTTTTAGGAAATTTTGGCGAAAATTTATGATACTTACAAAAATCAAAAATGCGTTGGAATCTTTTTATCTAATTCCCGCCATATTCGTGCTAGCCGTTCTAGGAAGGATGCTTAACGTTATTCAAGTAACTCTTCCGCTAATATCAGCGGTAATAGTGTGCGTATTGGTTTTTTGCGACGACGCAAAAAACGCTTTAGCCTTAATTTTTTATGGCCCTTTTTACATTAAAGACTTAAATTCGTACAATATGCCTATTCTCTACGCTATCGTAATTTCGGCAGTAGTGATAGCATTATTTACATTTGTAGTAAGAAAAATTATTTGCTTAAAAAAACAAAACGGATTAATTAAAGGCAAGTTATATATTCCGCTTGTTATCGTAACGATAGCCTATCTTTTAGGTGGGGTTATATATGATTTTAACTTAACTAACGCCATAGTTATTTTGGTGTTAAGTTTAGCGAGCCTTTTGTTTTACTTTCTCGCACTAAACTCTGTAGAAAACGTTGGTGAGTTTATGTCTAAAATATTCGTTGTCGGTGCAGTTCTTGTTGGGTTTTTAATTTTGTACGAAAATTACGTAAACTACGGCGGGTTAAGATATATTTTTAGTCGTTCCCTTGATAACTGGGTGGGTGCGGAAAACGTAAACGTAGCAGCAGTGTTTTTATTGTTAGGAATTTTCGGCTCTTTTAATCTAGGTTACAAAACAAAAAACGACGGGAAATTTTTATTGGTTTCCGCAACGTTCTATTTCTTGATAGTAGTAACGTATTGCCGGACCATGATAGCGCTCGGCGCACTTGCTTTAGTTTGTTTATCGGTTTTAAGTTTTAAAAATTCCCCCAATAGAAAGAGATATTTGGTATACTTTTTCTCGTTATTAGGAGCTATCGTAGTAGTAATAATCTTGTTTTGGAGTGTTATTTCGCAAATACTTTCAGTGCTTTTCGGTAAAATGTCGTTCGGCTTAACGGGCAGAGAAGTTCTTTGGCCGTGGTGTATAGAAATGTTTAGTCAAAATCCTATATTTGGTATAGGCTTTAAGATTTCGGAAAACGTACCGACGATGGGCGCAGGGGCAGCACATTACGTTCTTGCTCATAACGTTTTGTTACAGTGGCTTACGTCGTTAGGTATAATAGGTACGATTTTAATGTTTGTATTCGTGGTGGTAAAATACAAAATACTGCTAAAAGATTTTTTTGGCAAGGGGTTTATAATAAGACTTTTAATATTATTCATAGCGCTAAGTAGTTTTCTAGACCAAGCGGCGCAAATGGACCCGTTTATATATAACATTATAATAATACTTATAGCATCAATAGAAAAAAACGTCTTTCATAAGACGAAAAAGGAAATAAACGATGAGAAAAATTGACCTAAAAGACGTAACAAAAAAAATTAAAGAACTCTTTATTGACGCTTGTTCAAATCTTCCCGAAAACGTAATGGAAACGCTAAAAAAAGCAAAAGAACAAGAACAATCTCCCTTGTGTAAAGACGTGTTTAGCCAAATTATAGCTAACGCTGAACTCTCTAAAGAAAAACAACTCCCCTTATGTCAAGACACGGGCGTTGCCGTAGTGTTTTTAACGATAGGTTCTGAAGTTGTGTTCGAGGGCGATATTTACCAAGCAGTTAATGAGGGCGTTCGCTTAGCATATACCGACGGATATTTGAGAAAATCGGTAGTAAGACACCCTCTTGATAGGGTTAATACTAAAGACAACACTCCTGCAATCGTACATATTAAAATGGTTCCTGGCGACGTGTTCAAAATCGACGTTGCGCCTAAGGGTGGTGGAAGCGAAAACCTTTCAACAGTAAAAATGTTGATTCCCGCCGACGGCGTAGAAGGTATTAAAAACCTAGTAGTAAAAACAGTTGCCGAAGCAGGTGGCAAGCCTTGTCCTCCGTTAGTAATCGGCGTGGGTATAGGCGGTAACTTTGAAAAATGTGCGCTTATGGCAAAAGAAGCCTTGCTTCGTGAAATCGATGACGAAAGTCCAGACCCCATAGCAAGAGAACTAGAAAAAGAACTCCTAGAACTTGTAAACAATACAGGCGTAGGTGCAATGGGCTTCGGTGGAACGAAAACTTGTCTTGCAGTAAAAGTAAACGTTCATCCTTGCCATATAGCAAGTCTTCCCGTAGCAATCAATTTACAATGCCACTCGGCAAGACATAAATCGGCTAACTTATAAGGAGAAAAGTATGATAAAACTAACTTGTCCCGTTGACCCCGAACAAATAAAAAAATTACGTGCAGGCGACGTAGTGTATCTTAGTGGAACAATGTACACGGGTAGAGACGCTGCGCACAAACGCTTATGCGAACTACTAGAAAAAAATCAACCACTGCCGATAGACGTAAATAATATGGCAATCTATTACGTAGGACCAACACCTGCAAAACCAGGTAGAGCAATAGGCTCGGCTGGGCCTACTTCAAGTTATCGTATGGACGCTTATACTAAACCGCTTTTAGAACAAGGATTAAAAGTAATGATAGGTAAAGGTCCAAGATGTGAAGAACTAAAAAGTTGGCTCGCTGAACACGGCGCAGTGTATATGTCTGCAATCGGTGGGGCGGCGGCTAGCATTTCCGAATCGGTAAAATCTTGTAAAGTTATAGCCTACGAAGATTTAGGTGCAGAAGCAATTCACAAACTAGAAATCGAAGATTTTTACGCAATCGTAACCTATGATAGCGTAGGCGGAGATTTATTTGCCGACGGCATAAAACAATATAAAAAATAAAACTAAAAATGCAAGCCCTTAAAGACAAAACCTTAAGGGTTTGTTTTTAATTGCATATAAAAAATTTTTATGTTATAATAAAATTATAAAGTGAAATAAAAACAATATAACTAGGTAGTTATATTTCAAGGAGAATTATGGACGTTCAAGATTACGTATACGAGGTGTATAAACAAAAAAGTTTTTCACTTGCAGCGAAAAAGTTTTTCGTGTCGCAACCGGCGCTTTCTGCCATAGTAAAAAAGGTAGAGAAGTCTTTGGGTGTTACTCTTTTTGACCGTTCCACTTCACCTATAACTTTAACTGAAGCGGGTAGAATTTACATAAGTGCTGTAGAGGAAATGCGTGCGTTAAAAAAACGCTTACAAGAAGAACTCAACGACGTATGTGAAATAAGGTCGGGAACCTTGACGGTAAGTGGTGAAAACTTCGTGTCTTCTTTTATAATGCCGAAAATTATTATGGAATTTTCTAAAATTTATAGTGGCATAAAAGTGGAACTCGTAGAATCTAACTCACCCGATTTAAGAAATCTTTTACTTACCGATGCAATTGACCTACTTATCGCCCACGACTTTGACAAAAAACTGTATTCTTGCGAACCTTTGTTTGATGAAATGTTGCTTTTAGCCGTTCCCGAAAGCTTAGAAATTAACCAAAGGCTAAAAGACAACGCTTTAACTCTTGACGACGTAAAAGAGGGCAAGCATTTACAAGAAAATTGCCCCGCCGTAAATCTTTTAGCGTTTAAAGACGAAGAATTCTTAATCTTAAAAAAGGGTAACGATATGCAACGCCGTGCACAAGTTTTGTGTGAAAATGCAGGATTTACTCCTAAAGCAAGAATAAATTTAGACCAACTTATAACTTCGTACAATATGGCATCAGCCGGTATGGGCATAGCGTTTGTAACCGACGTTTTGGTTTCAAGTGCCGGTGGTGGAAATTGCGTTTATTATAAAATTAACGATGAAAACATCTTAAGACGCATGTACGTAGGGTACAAGAAAAACAGATATTTAAGCAAGGCTTGCCGTGCGTTTATAGAAATGGCAAAAACTGTTTATAGAAACAAATTAAGCAACAACTAAAAATCAATAAAAACCTTAAGGCTTCCTAAAATAAGTAAGGAAGCCTTTTTTGTCGCCTTATATAACCAAAAACTTATGTAAAAAGCAATCTCCTCATCAGCGCGTTCCAGAAGTTGCAGCCTGGCGCGCAAGGCAGAAAGTTCAGCCTCTATGCTCCGGGTGGACATGATGTAATTGCGCATGGCTATGAAGGCAC
>JAFVOW010000055.1 GCA_017505625.1 Clostridia bacterium
AAGACCCATTATGTCGCCAACTTTTAGTTCAAAGCCGTCCATCTTGGTGTTTCTTACCGCATACGTTACTTGACCTACGGTTACCGAGTCGAGTGCATGAATCATATTCGCCTTATTTTCGTCTACGGGAAGTTCAGGGTTAAATGCTAATGCAGCGGCAAAACCTTGAGGAATATTCTTAGTAGGAATAACGTGAATTTTCTTGTTATCTACTAATGATTTTGCTTGTTCGGCAGCGAGAATTATGTTCTTATTATTGGGGAAAACGAAAACGTTTTCAGCGTTAATTCTACTGACTGCGTTTGCAATATCGTTAGCCGAAGGATTTAACGTTTGACCACCTTCTACGATAGCGTCTACCATTAAATCTTTGAATATGCTGGTTATACCGTCGCCGGCTGAAACTGCCATCATACCCATCGGTTTCTTTTCTTCTTCGTACTTCTTCATTAAAGCACGGTTTTGTTCTAGCATGTTTTCGATTTTAAGTCTATCGAGTTCGCCGAGTTCTAGTGCTTTAGTTAATGCTACACCAGGTTTATTGGTGTGAACGTGTACTTTAACAAAATCTAAGTCGCCTACAGCGATAACGCTATCACCTATCGTCATTAAGAATTCTCTAAAACGTTCGATGTCGGCAAGAGTGGTTTGTTTCTTTAAGTTGATAATAAAAAATTCTGTACAGTACGCAAATTCTATACTACCTAAACTCATAATGTCGGCGTGTTCCATAGCAGTTTCAGAAGAAATTGCTTGCGATACTGGTTCTACGCTTTCTACGGTTTCACCGAAGATTGCTTTAGCCATACCTTCGAACACTACCATCAACCCTTTACCACCGGCGTCTACTACGCCTGCTTTTTTAAGTACCGGTAAAAGTGTAGGTGTAAGTTCTACTGCTTCGTTACCTGAATTGATAATTTCAGGGAAAAATAATTCAAAATCTTTTTGTTTTGCACGTGAACTAGAAGCAAATTCAGCCATCATTCTAATAACGGTAAGAATTGTACCTTCTTTTGGCATAGATACTGCGCCGTATGCAACTTCAGCACCTGCAACTAATGCTTTTGCAAAAGTTTTAGTATCTGCTTCTTCTGATTTTTTAAGTACTGAACAAATACCCCTAACGATTTGTGAAAGTATAACGCCCGAGTTACCTCTAGCACCACGGAGTGCACCTTTTGAAACTGCTTCACAAACGTCTGACATTTTGTTGGTTCGGCAATTAGAAAGTTCCTTTACTGCCGACTGTATAGTAAGCGACATATTCGTACCCGTGTCTCCGTCAGGTACAGGAAAAACGTTTAATGCGTCTATATTTACTCTATTTATCTCTAACAGCCTTGAAGCCGTTATTATCATCGTTCTTAACGTTTGTCCGTTAATTGTAGTTTGCATTTATCTAACTCCTAGTGAGAAAAAGACTAATTTTTTTTGTAAGGCTACCTTTGAATACTTTTTACGTTTACATTAATAGTATCTACTATCATACCCGTAAAACGTTCCACCTTATACTGAACAGATTCTTTCAAAGCTTCAACAACTGCTTTTATCGACACGCCGTATTTAACACTAACTGCCATATCAATAAAAATTCTATCGCCTTGTGTATGGACTTTTATTCCACACGTATCTGTACGCAAACGAACAAGGCTAAGCACTCTATCGACAATATTCATAGGCACAAACGAAACAATCCCATAACAATCCATAGATACGTGCGAAACGAATCTTTCTATGGTGTTATCGGATATCGTTATCCTTCCATAAATGTTATTTGTCTTAACTGCCATATAAACCTCGATATTTTGCGATATTAACATTTTACAATATTTCATTAGATTTTGCAACTTTTTACGGTAAATAATTAAAAAATTTTCTTACCCTTTAAAAATTAAGTACAAATTTTAATAAAAACCGTTAAAAATAACTTGCATTTTATTTTATAATGTGATAGAGTATTTAATGTCAAAAAATAAATTATTCCAAGCGGAGGATAAAAATATGAGTAAAGTGTGCAGTGTTTGTGGCAAAGGTAAACTTTCTGGTAATTTAGTTAGCCACTCTAACCGTAAAACTCCCAAACTCTACGAAGCTAACCTTCAAAAAGTAAGCGTTAAAAACGCTAATGGCACCGTTTCTAAAGAATACGTTTGTGCTAGATGCTTAAAGAGTGGTAAGGTTGAAAGAGCATAATCATTAACCAAAATTAAACCTAAAAAGTCGTAGAAATTTACTACGACTTTTTTGTTGCCTTTTTTCTATAATAATGGTGCGAATATCCTTACTATCGAACGGAAAAACCTAACTAGTAAATTGGGTTTATTTGTATCGGCCGTTATTTCTTGACTAACTTCTAGTGTTTTTAAGATATCAGATTTTAGGTCTTTTAAGCAGGTGGTTTTGTACATCCAAACACCGTTTTCAAAGTGATGCACCAAACTTCTATAATCAAGGTTTATCGTTCCCACTAAACCGTAAACGTCGTCAACCAAATAATTTTTAGCATGAATAAACCCTGGTGTGTACTGATAAATCTTAACGCCTGCTTTTAACAGTCTTGAATAAAAACTTTTAGTAATACCAAACACTATTTTTTTGTCTGGAATATGCGGTACGATAATCCTTACGTCTACTCCACGAAGCGACGCCGATTCAATGCTATTACATAAATCGTTGTCCATAATTAGATACGGAGTTGTAAAGTATGCGTACTTACTAGCGTTTGCTAGCATATTTTGTATAACGCATTTACCTACGTTTCTATCGTAAATAGGATTAGGACCGTCCCCAAACGGAATAACGTAACCGTTCTCTGTTTTAGATATTTCTGGATAAAGGCAATTCTTAAACTCAAGGTTTTGTTTTACGTTTATGCCAAAATCAAACACGAAAAGTTTAGTGAGTTCCCAAACGGCTTGACCTTCAAGTCTTACGCCGGAATCTTTCCAATGTCCAAATCTTTTTACGTGGTTGATATATTCATCGGCAAGATTTATTCCTCCCGTATAACCAATTTTACCATCTATGACAGTAATTTTACGGTGGTTACGATTATTAAACTCACTATCTGCCCCGCCTTTAAGTCTTGAAAACGGTACTGCTTGTATTCCGTAAACATTCATGTGTTTTTGAAAGTTGGCGGGCAAGGTTTTCATACATCCGATATCATCGTATACCATTTTTACTTCTACGCCGAGTTTGGCTTTTTCTTTTAACACCTCTAAAACACTGTCAAAAAATTTACCTTCTTCTATTATAAAATAGTCAACGAATATAAACTTTTCAGCATTCTTTAGGTCGACGAGTAAACTCTCAAAGTACTCTTCCCCGCTAGGAAAGTATTTTACCGAGGTATTATTATATAAATGACAACCCGAAATGTTAGTCGCCATTTTTGCCTGGCGATATGCGTTATCGTCTTCCGAATTGATTTTATTAAATAGTAAGGTATCGTCTTTATCAAACCCAAACTTATCTAAAGATTGAATTTTCTTTACGTATTTTTTCTTTAGCGTCCTAGACGAGAATATAAAATATAGCATAAACCCTATTACGGGCAAAATAAGTACTACTAATAGCCACGGTACTTTATAATCGGGGTTATTATCGGAAGATATGATTTTCAGCACGCAACCCATCTCAGTTAGGTATGCCAAAATGTAAAAATACGGCACGTAAAGACACATAACGATAACTATACCTATAATTGCCGACACTTCTACTAGTGTTATAAGAAAGGCTAAGATATATCTTAGTGGTATATAAGTATACATTCTTTCTTTTTCCTTGCCGTTTATTTTATACTTATACGTTATTTTCATATCTCCCTCAACTTTTATTTTCCCCCTTAATTATAAAATAAAACTTATACTATGTCAAACCACGTCTAAAAAACTTTTTTGAACAAAAAAAGGAATTGTTGTTTTCAATTCCTTTTTTTATTAAAACAAATTGTCCACCGAAAGATATCTTTCGCCTCTATCAGGCATTATTGCAACGATAAACTTATTTTCAAGTTCTTTAGTTTTTGCTACGTCTACAGCGATTTTTAGGTTTGCACCTGAAGATATCCCACACAACAATCCTTCGGTATTAGCAAGTAGTTTTGTGTATTCGTAGGCTTCTTCATCGTTTACCGTAAACACTTTGTCAACGACATTTCTATCTAAAATCTCGGGTACAAAATTAGCACCTATTCCTTGAATCTTATGTGCTCCCGATAAATTTTTAGTAAGTAACGGTGAACTAGACGGCTCTATGCCGTAAATTTGAATATTTGCGTTTTTCTCTTTTAAGAATTTACCGCAACCACTAATCGTTCCGCCCGTACCTATCCCCGCTATTAACACGTCTACTTTCCCGTCTAAATCTTGAAAAATTTCTTTTGCTGTGGTTTGGTAGTGAGACTCTTTGTTAGCAAGATTTTCAAACTGCCCTAACACTATACTATTAGGCGTGTTCTGGTTAATTTCTTTAGCCTTTTGAATTGCACCTTTCATGCCGAGTTTTCCGTCGGTAAGTACAACCTTAGCACCGTACGACTGCATGAGTTTTATTCTTTCTATGCTCATTGTATCGGGCATAACTATTACCGCTTTATATCCGTAATACGCAGAAAGCATAGAGACGCCTATACCCGTATTACCTGAAGTCGGTTCAATTATCGTTGCCCCGTCAGTTATTAGCCCTTTATTTTTAGCGTCCTTTATCATGTAAAGACTTGCTCTATCTTTTATACTGCCTGCAGGATTAAAACCTTCGAGTTTAAGATAAAGTCTTGATTTTAGATTAAACTTTTCTTCGATTTTTTTTGCACGATATAAAGGCGTGCCTCCTATTAAGTTTTCTAAACTATCTATCGTTTTCATAAAAGTCCTTCTTCTTTCATTATACGTTTAAGTTCGGAAACCGCCCTAAATCTATGACTAACTTTATTCTTTTCTTCAGCCGTAGCAAGACCAAAACATTTATTTATATCAAAGCTAAAGAATAACGGGTCGTAACCAAAACCGTTTTCCCCTTGTTTTTCAAATAAAATTTTACCGTCGGTTTTACCGTTTGCCGATAAAATTTTACCACCATCATAATAAACCATACAGCATACGAAACTTGCGTTACGGTTTTCCTTATTCTCTAAATTTTTAAGAAGCAGTTGATTATTATGCTCGTCATCGCCGTCACCAGCGTACCTTGCACTATAAATTCCCGGTGCACCGTCTAAGGCGTCTACGCATAAACCACTGTCGTCGGCAATAACAGGGAGTTTTAAAATATCCGAAATAGTCTTTGCTTTAATTAAAGCGTTTTCGTAAAAAGTACTGCCGTTTTCTTCTATTTCAAAATCAAAACCTAAGGTTTTATATCCTACGACTTCATATTCAGAAAACATCGCTTGGATTTCACGAATTTTTCCCTGATTTCCACTTGCTAAAACTAATTTCTTTTTCATACATTTATCACCTTAGAAAGTCTGACGTAATCACTAGCCGTTAAATCTTCGCCCCTTACAGTTAGAGAAACGTTTGCCATATTTAAGATTTCTTCCGCTTTTGCTCTAGGTAACTTATAGCCGTTCATAAGATTATTTACTAGCATTTTTCTTCTACTAGAGAAAGCAATTCTAACCACGTCTCTTACCTTTTTAAAATCAACGTCACTAAACTTATTTTTTTCAATGTCAATTTTAACAACGGCCGAATCGACGTTAGGCATGGGCGTAAACATTTCTCTCGGAACGTCTGCGATAATTTTAGCACTGCCACGAAGATTTATTCCTACCGTTATTGCACCGTATTCACTGTCGCCCGCCTTTGCCGTTAGCCTTTCGGCAACTTCTTTTTGTACCATTATAGACATTGATTTTACACGGCTACCTTTTTCTAAAAAGTTCATAATTATCGGCGTCGTTATGTAATACGGAAGATTTGCAACTACCATATAATCGTCGTTAAGTTTGCTTTCTAACTCTGACATTTTTTCTTTTAAGACGTCGTTAAAAACTATTTCTACGTTATCACAATCGGATAAAACGTCACGTAGAACGGGTTTTAATTTTTGGTCGATTTCATAACCTACTACTTTTTTCGCATTTTTTGAAAGCACTTTAGTCAGTGCCCCCGCACCACAGCCGATTTCTAGAACCACGTCGTCTTTGGTTACACCTGCGTTTTTTACGATTTCACTGAGCAAAGTCGTATCGGTCAAGAAGTTTTGTCCGTATGCTTTCTTAAAATTAAACCCGTAAGTTTGTAAAATTGTTTTAAGTGATTTTTCCATAAATTACCAATAAATTAGGCGTATATTATTTTATATACTACCCATTATAATAACGTAAGGGATACCCCTTACAAAATCATTTACAAATGATTAAAAAGTTCAAAACAAAGCCGTTTTTTATAATGGCTTTGTTTTGCGTTTAAAATTTAAATAACTTTTCAGCGTTTTTCATAACGATAGAAGCAAATTCTACGTTATCAATATTTTTTAATTTTGCTATAAACGAAGTAATAATCGGAATATTTTTAGGACTGTTAGTTTGTCCCCTATAAGGCTCTGGAGAAAGATACGGGCAATCGGTTTCAGTTAAGATTCTATCGTTAGGACAAAGAGAAGCAACCTCTACCGTTTTCTTTGCATTTTTAAATGTAACCGTACCGCCAAAACCTAAATAAAAACCTAAATCAAGAAGTATTTTTGCCGTTTCCGTACTACCCGAAAAACAGTGCATAACTCCACCGTAGGCGAGTTTAGATTTGTTGTCTTTTAGTAGTTTTAGCATATCCTCAGTTGCATCTCTAGAGTGCACCGATACGGGAAGCTTAAATTCACTCGCTAGTTCTAACTGTCTCAAAAACACCTTTTGCTGTACTTGTTTATCGTAAGGCTCCCAATGATAATCTAAACCAATTTCACCAACTGCAACGCACTTATCGTCGCTAAGTAGTTTAATTATTTCGTCTTCGGTGGTTTGGTTATAATCGTTAGCGTCGCTAGGATGAAATCCCGCACCAAAATATATGCTTTGGTGCTTTTTTGATAATTCTTGTCCTTTTTTTGATGATAAAGCGTTGCAACCTACGTTTATAACTTTGGTTACACCGACACGAAGATAGCTATTTACTTCTTCGTCTACGTTAAATCTTGTATCGTCTAAATGACAGTGCGTATCTACGTACATTAATATACCAAACTTCCGTCTTCAATATCTTTTTCAGGCATTAAAAACGCTAGTTCGCCTTTGTCGTTTTCGGCACAGCATATCATACCTTCGCTAACTATTCCACATAGTTTTGCGGGTTTAAGGTTTGTTACCATCATAAGTTTTTTGCCGATTAAGTATTCGGGGGTATAAGCGTTAGCAATACCACTTACAACAGTTCTCGTTTCTTCGCCGAGTTTAACGGTAAGTTTTAATAGTTTTTTGCTCTTTTCTACCTTTTCACAAGCGATAACTTTTGCAATTTTAAGTTCAATTTTACTAAAATCGTCAAACTCTATTTGGGGTTTAGAAGGTTTTTCAACTTTTTCTTCTACTACCGTTTCTTTTCTTTCTTCTATCATTTGATTTACCTTTTCCATAACTTTTACTGCGTCTAATCTTTGGAACAAGATTTCGGGAGAATTTGTTACTGTTAATTTTTCTATTAAACCGAATTTGTTAGCATCGTCAAACGTTCTTAAATTCTCGCCTATCATTTCACTTACCTTAGTACAAGTATCGGGAATAAACGGTGCTAAAAGCGACGTTCCAATAATTATGCTTTCTACGAGATTATATAAAACAGTTTTAAGTCTGTCTGATTTTTCGGGGTCTTTTGCTAAAGCCCAAGGCATTGTTTCATCAATATATTTATTAGCACGTCTAAATACGTTAAGAACTTCAAATATAGCGTCGCTAATCTTAAACTCGTTCATTTTAGCCGTAACTTTGTCTCTAGCACTTGTAACTACTGCTTTTAGTTCTTCGTCAACGGCTTCATTAACGTTAGCATTTTCTACTACACCGTCAAAATACTTATTGCTCATAGCAATAGTACGGCTAACTAAATTACCGTAAACGTTAGCAAGGTCGCTGTTTATGGTATCTATTACTGATTCCCAAGAAATTAGACCGTCGTTATCTTGTGGCATAGCAGTTAAAACGTAATATCTAACGGCGTCTTTACCGAAAAATTTAACCATATCGTCAGCATACATAACGTTTCCTTTAGATTTACTCATTTTGCCGTCTTGCAAAATAAGCCAACCGTGTCCGTAAACTTTTTCAGGAAGCGGAATATCTAATGCCATTAAAAATATTGGCCAATAAATAGTATGGAAACGTATTATATCTTTACCGATAATATGAACGTTTGCAGGCCATATTTTATTGTAGAGTTCAGAATTGTTTCCGTCGGCGTCGTAACCTATACCAGTAATATAGTTAGTTAATGCGTCTAACCAAACGTAAACCACGTGTTTGTCGTCAAAGTCTACGGGTATTCCCCACTTAAAACTACTTCTCGAAACGCAAAGGTCTTGAAGCCCTGGTTTTAAGAAATTATTTACCATTTCGTTCTTACGAGAAACGGGAGTAATAAAATCGGGATGGTCGTTATAATACTGCATCAATCTATCAGCGTATTTACTCATCTTAAAGAAATACGCTTCTTCTTGTGATTTAATAACCGGTCTACCACAGTCGGGACATTTACCGTCTACAAGTTGACTTTCAGTCCAAAAACTTTCGCAAGGCGTACAATATAAACCTTCGTAAGAACCTTTGTAAATATCGCCCTTTTCATAAAGTTTTTTGAAAATCTTTTGTACTTGCTTTTCATGATAAGGGTCGGTTGTTCTTATAAAATTGTCGTAAGAAACTCCAACCAAGTCCCAAAGTTCTTTTATTTGGTTTGCAACGCCGTCTACAAATTCTTTTGGAGAAAGATTTGCACTTTTTGCTTTTTCTTCTATTTTTTGGCCGTGTTCGTCAGTACCCGTTTGAAGATATACGTCGTATCCTTCAAAACGCTTAAAACGAGCAACACTGTCAGCGAGTATTGCTTCGTAGGTGTTACCGATATGGGGTTTACCCGACGTGTAGGCTATTGCCGTTGTTACGTAATATTTACCTTTCATTGAACTCTCCTAGTTTACGTAAGTTTCTATCGCCTTTTGTTTTAAGGCGATTGTTAATCTTTTCATATTATTTTACCACAAATTTTCGGTATATTCAAGAATAATTAAACATAAAGTTTAATTATGAACGCAATTTTCGGTATAGTTTTAATATTATCCACTCTAATTTTAACTTTCACGTCGCCCGATACCGTGATGAGTGCGTTTTTATCGGGCGGAGAAAAGGCTTTAACTTTAACCTTAAAACTTTTAGTCGTTTACTCCGTTTGGCTTGGCGTTTTTAAGTTAATGGGAAAAAGTAGGTTATCCGAAAAATTCTCTTTGCTTTTAAAACCACTTAACAAATTTTTGTTTGGAAAAGTTCCTAGTACGGCTAATGATTTTATGTCGCTTAATATTTCAGCTAACATTTTAGGTATGAGTGGAGCAACCACTCCTATGGGAATAAAATCAATTAGGGAACTTGAAAAACACCCTAACACCGAATACGCTATCGCTATGTTTTTCGTAATTAACGCCACTAGCGTTCAAGTTATACCGTCTTCGGTATTAGCGCTTAGAACTTCTTTAGGCTCTACTTCACCGTCAGATATTATTTTACCTACCATTTTAGCAACTCTTTTATCGTCTATAATAGGCGTGCTTTTAGTAAAAACCTTTATTAAAAAACCTAAAAGATAATGAAATATTTTATCCCGATACTTTTTTTAGTTATATTTATATATTCTTCAGTTAAAAAGGTCAAGCCGTATGATTCTTTCGTTGAAGGTGTTAAATCGGCTGTTCCTTTTACTGTGAGTATATTCCCATACCTAGTTAGCATTTTTATTCTTTGTGAACTATTTGAAATTAGTGGAATTTCAAAAATTTTAACTGACCTTTTATCTCCCCTTTTTAATCTTTTAGGTATACCCAAAGAACTTACTAAACTCGTTTTGATTAAACCTTTTTCGGGAAGTGGTTCGCTTGCAGTTTTGACCGAAATTTTTAACACTTACGGCGTAGATAGTTACCTTTCTCGTTCAGCGTGTGTTATTTACGGTAGCAGTGAAACGGTGTTTTACGTAGCTTCGGTGTACTTTGCAGGTAGCAAGACTAAAAACCTTACTAAGCCTATTATAATATCTCTATTTGCTAATTTCGTGTCCTGCGTGTTTGCTTGTTTTATTTGTAAAATCATTTAATACACCTAAAATTGCTTGTTAAATCTATAAAAAAATTATATAATTATATTCAATAATTATATAAAGGTTATTTGTTATGAAAAAATTTGATACAAAAGTTCAAAGTTTAAAATACAAGGTACTAAGAGAAGTTTCACGCCTAGCGTGGGAAGATAACTTAAATAAATCGTTACTTGACATACCTAAAATTATACTACCAGACAAAACTCCTACTATGCGTTGTTGTGTTTATAAAGAACGTGCAATTTTATCAGAACGCATTAAACTTGCTATGGGAGGAGACGAAAGTAATCCTAACGTTATTCAAGTTATA